>JADGHA010000054.1 GCA_019689695.1 Micromonosporaceae bacterium
CCGAGGAGCAGCCCATGTCCGCCAGGTCCGCCTCCCCCGCCTCCCCCGTCGCCAAGGCCGACGCGCCGGCCGCCGCGGCCGGCAAGCCCGACGCGGCACGCAGGTCCGACACCGGCAGGCCGGAGGCGGCGGCCCCGCGCAAGACGGGCCGCCAGGGCAAGCCGAAGGGTCCGGCCGGGCTGACGGTGACCCTGGCGTACGCCGACGGCGAGTGGACGGTCGCCGCGCAGCACGGCAGCAAGGTGGTCGCCAAGCCGTACGTGATCAGGCCGGCGGAGGCGTTGCGGATGGTCGGGCTGCTGGACGTGCCGGCGGTGCAGGAGGCGGTGGAGCAGATCGTGGCCGCCGAGCGGGCCGAGGCCGAGCAGCAGGCGCAGAAGCTGCGCGCGGAGCTGGCCGAGGTGGAGGCCCGGCTGGCCGAGCTGCGCGACGTGGGCTGACCGCGGCCCGGCAGGTCCGGTCCAGCGCCGGTGAACGCCGGCCGGCGCGTCGTGCCGGGTCGGCTCCGGCCGCGGTCAGCCAGGTGGGGGCGATGGGTGCGGCCCGGGCTCCCGGCGCCGCAGGTAGGCCAGGACGGCCTCGCGGGTGGTGCGTACCCCGAGCAGCTCGCGGGCCTCGGCGATGCGCCGGTTGGCGGTGCGCAGGGACAGGAACTCCGCGGCCGCCGCCGCCGCGATGGTCTCCCCGTTCGCCAGTCGCCGCAGCAGTGCCCGCTGCTGGGGTACCAGCTGGGCGAACACGTCCGGTCCGTCGCCGCCGTCCCGCGGGTCCAGGTGCACCGGGCCGAGCCGGCGCAGGTCGGCCACGAGCGCCCGGCCCAGCTCCGCGGCCGCGTCGGCGATCGCCACGATGCCGGCGCCGCGGGCGGCCGCCTGCACCACCAGGGCCGCGGTGTCCAGGTCGGGCACCTGGCCGAACAGCACCAGCCGGGCGCCGGCCACCGCCTGCGACGGCTCGGGCAGTGCGAAGCCTTTGCGGGTCCGCCAGCCGGCGCGGGCGAGCCTGCGCAGCACCGTGGTCGCGTCGGTGGAGCCTGCGAGCACATACCGGGGCGCGGCGGCGTCCGGCGGGTGGTTGTCGCGCCGAGCGCTGACCATGCTCACGCCGCCATCCCTCCTCCGCCCGTCACACGTTCGTCTTCTGACGGTCCGTCAGGAGGCGGCGCTCGCGCAAGGTCCTGCGGCGCGCTGGTCCGACCGGCGGCGGTCCCCTGGCTGGGCGCCTGGCCTGTGCCCGGCCGGGCGCGGGTCGACCTGGCCGGGCGGTGGCCGTCCGGCCCGGACGGTCAGCCGGCTGAGCCGGCCCGGGCGGTGGCCAGCGGGGAGCGCCAGCGGACGGTGGGGCGCAGGGCGGCCGGGTCGGCGCGGTGCTTGTACCGGTCGGCGACGGCGTACAGCGAGGTCAGCAGGGTCTCCGAGAGCAGGTGTGGGGTCAGGCCCAGCTCGACCAGCCCGGAGTGGGTGACCTTGTAGTAGTGCGCCTCCGCCTCCACCCGCGGGTTGTCCAGGTACTCCACCTCGACCGCGTTGGGGTGCAGGTCGGCGACGAGCTTGGCCAGGTCGCGCACGGACATGCTCTCGGTCATCTGGTTGAACACGCGGTACTCGCCGGGCTTGGCCGGATGTTCCGCGGCCAGCCGGATGCACTCCACGGTGTCCCGGATGTCGATCAGGCCGCGGGTCTGGCCGCCCTCGCCGTAGACGGTCAGCGGCTGACCGAGCGCGGCCAGGACGATGAAGCGGTTGAGCACCGTGCCGAAGACCGCGTCGTAGTCGAACCGGGTGGCCAGCCGGTCGTCGCGCACCGTCTCGTCGGTCTGCTGGCCGTAGACGATGCCCTGGTTGAGGTCGGTGGCCGCCAGGCCCCAGATCCGGCAGGCGAACTCGATGTTGTGGCTGTCGTGCACCTTGGACAGGTGGTAGAAGGAGCTGGGCCGCTTGGGGTAGAGCACCCGGTCGGTGCGCCCCTTGTGGGTGACCTCCAGCCAGCCCTCCTCGATGTCGATGTTGGGCGTGCCGTACTCGCCCATCGTGCCCAGCTTGATCAGGTGGATGCTCGGGTCGGTCTCGGCGATGGCGTAGAGCAGGTTGAGCGTGCCGACGACGTTGTTGGTCTGGGTGTAGACCGCGTGCTTGCGGTCGATCATCGAGTACGGGGCGGCCCGCTGCTCGGCGAAGTGCACCACCGCGTCGGGCCGGAACTCGCGGATGATCCGGTAGGTGAAATCGGCGTCGCACAGGTCGCCGACGTACGTGGCCAGCTGCTTGCCGGTCAGCTCGTGCCAGGCCCGCACCCGCACGGTCAGCGGCTCGATCGGCACCAGGCTCTGCACGCCGAGCTCGTGGTCGTACTGGCGGCGCACGAAGTTGTCCGCGATGGCCACCTCATGGCCGCACTCGGACAGGTGCAGGGCCGTGGGCCAACCGAGGTATCCGTCTCCGCCGAGGACGATGATTCTCACGCCGCTCCCTCAAAGATTCGTCACAGTGCCGTCATAGAACTGTCATGGAACCTACCCGTGATCGTAGAAAGGCAACATCCGAGCGGGCCTGACGGCGGTCCTGGCCACGGTCGTGGTACGGATGAGCGGTGGCCAGCCTCACCACCAGCAGGAACGGGCGGTTCGTCCGCTATGCGATCGGGTCCGCGGTCGCCACTGGTGTGAGCGGTGTCACCTTCGCCGTGGCGTACCGGGCGCTGCATGCCGGGCCGCAGGTGGCCAGCGTCGCCGCGTTCGTCGCCGGGGCGATGGTCAACTTCGTGTCCAACCGGTTCTGGGCCTGGTCGCGGCGGCACCGGCTGGGCCTGGGCCGGGACCTGGCCGGCTACCTGACGCTGGCGGTGGCCACCGCCGGCGCGGCCGCCGGCGTGACCACCCTGACCGAGCGGCTGACCAGCGCCTGGGTGCTGGTGGAGGCGAGCTACTTCGGCACCTATGCGGCGATGTTCCTGGTCAAGTTCGTCCTGCTGGACCGGGTGGTCTTCCGCTCCCGCCACCAGGTGGTGAACACCACCCGGGTGTAGCGCCAGCCGTAGGCCAGGTTGTTGCCCTTCTTCGACCGCCCGCTGCTGCGCCGGCGCATGGTCATCGGCCGCTCGACCACCCGGTAGCCCTGGCTGAGCACGCCGACCAGCAGCTCCGCCGACTGGTACTGCGGCTGGTCCAGCCGCACCCGGCCGGTCACCTCCGCCCGCATCGCGCGGAACCCGAACGACGTGTCGGTGACCCGGTGCCCGCCCAGCACCGAGACCAGCCAGGCGAACACCCGGGTGCCCAGCCGCCGCACCGGGTCGGTGGACTCGTTGGCGCCCAGCCGGCGGGAGCCGGTGACGAAGTCGGCCTCGCCGTCGACCAGCGGCTGCAGCAGCAGCGGCAGCTCGGCCATGTCGTACTGGCCGTCGGCGTCGGTGGTGACGATGTACCGGCAGCCGCCCTCCCGGGCCAGGTGGTAGCCCAGCCGCAGCGCGGCGCCCTGCCCGCGGTTGACCTCGACGACGCAGGTGTACGCGCCGTGGGCGCGGGCCACCTCGGCGGTGTCGTCGGTCGCGCCGTCCACCACCACCAGCGTCGCGACCGGCAGGCCGAGGCAGGTCGACGGTACCGAGTCGAGCACCGCGCCCAGCGTGGCGGCTTCGTTGTAGGCGGCGATCAGCACGACAACGTCGGGGAAGTCCACCTCGCCGCCGGCCCGGAACTGCTCGATCGCCTGCTGGTCGGCGGGTTCGGGGAACGGCGGACGCGGCTGGCGGCGGGTCAGCGCGGCCAGGCCGAGGACGGCCGCGGCGGGCAGCACGACGTACCCGGGCAGCTGGTAGCGCCAGGAGAACTCGAACGCGCTCGAGGCCAGCAGGACCAGCGCGCCGCTGGCCAGGTAGAGCGCACAGGCCGCCCGCGCCGGCGAGCGGCGGGCCGCGAGGCACCCGGCCAGGGCGACCAGGACGGCGAGCGCGACCGCCGGGCCCGGGGTGTACCCGCCGTGCAGCTGGTACCAGCGCAGGCCCTTGGCCAGCGGGGTCACCACGGCCGGGTCGCCGCCGCCGTACTCCCGGCTGACCCGCGCCGCCGTCTCGGTGGTCACGATCGGTTCGAAGACCGGGTACTCCTCCTGGAACTGCCAGCGGGCCACCGGCGGGTAGCCGGTGTCCGGGCCGTCGGTGCGCTGCCAGGCGAAGACGCGTGCCGCGTCGGACAGCACCGTCCGGGTGAAGCCCAGCGGCTGGTGCAGGATGATCCGCCGGGCGAAGTCGGACAGCACCTGGTCCCCGGTCATCCCGGGCGGCGGGTGGTCGCGGATGGCGGTCGCCGGCGACTGGGCGTCGTGCGCCCAGTACTCCGGGCCGAGCCGCTGGCCGGGCGGCTGGGCCGGGCACAGCGGCCGCTCGTACGCCGGCAGGTCCAGCCCCGTGCAGTCGGCGAAGGTGGCCACCCGGCCGTAGAGGGTGGTGCCGCTGACCGCGGAGATCGAGAACCGGGCCGGCCCGTGCCGGCCGGTCCAGGCGTAGTTGTACCAGGCGTAGCCGAGCACCGGCAGCGCGAAGCAGACCACCAGCAGGCCGGCGAGCGCGCCGCGGGCCCGCCAGGTGCGGCCGGCCAGCAGCAGGTAGAGCGCGGCGGGCAGGACGAGCACCTGCCCCACCGTGCGGACGGTGACCGCGGCGCCCAGCAGCAGCCCGGCCGCGGCCACCGCCGGCCACCACGGCCGGTCCGGCCAGGCGAGCAGGGCCAGCGCCCCGACCAGCATCGCCTGGAACAGCGTGTCGGACATGACGTTGTGCTCGATCTGCAGCTGGTAGGCGTCCAGCAGGATCGGCGCGGTGGCCAGCGCGGCCAGCCACCGGTTGGCGCCCTTGCGCAGCAGCAGGGCGTACGTGACCGCCGCCATGGCCAGCCCGAGCAGGTGCTGCACGGCGACGACCGCGGTGAAGTCGCCCACCGCGAGGACCGGCTTGAGCAGCAGCACGACGTACCCGATCGGGTTCTGCCCGTCCGGGTCGAGGGTCTTCACCGCGGGCACGTAGGTGGCCATCGAGTCGATGTAGAAGATCGCCGGCCGGTACCCCACGGACACCAGCACCCGCAGCACCACACCCAGGCCGACCAGGACGAAAAACGGCCAGTGCCGCCTCACCGGAACTCGTCCCACACTGTGGCCAGACCCTCCTCCAGCGGCACCGACGGCCGGTACCCCAGCGCCCTGGCCCGCGCGATGGAGACCACCACCGCCGGCATCTCCCCCGGCTTGGCCGGCACGTGCTCGGTCGGCACCGGCCGCCCGACCACCCGCTCCACCGCGGCCACCAGCTCCAGCACGCTGATCGACCGGCCGGCGCCGATGATCAGCGGGCCGGTGTGCCCGGCCCGCCACGCCACCAGCAGCCCGGCCACCACGTCGCGCACGTGCACGAAGTCGCGGCGCTGCTGGCCGCTGCCGTAGATCTGGATGGTCTGCCCGGCCCGCACGGCCCGCATCAGCCGGGGCACCATGCTGTCCTTGTGCGCCATGCCCGGGCCGTAGACGTTGGTCAGCCGCAGCGCGCAGGTGGCCATGCCGTACCCGCCGGCGTAGCCGGACAGCAGCATCTCGGCGGCCGCCTTCGTCGCCCCGTACGGGGTCAGCGGCCGCAGCGGCAGCCCTTCGTGGATGGTCGCCTCGCCGACGTCACCGGTGACCGCGTTGGTGGAGGCCATGATGAACCGGGGCACCTCGCGGACGCGGGCCAGCTCGAGCAGGGCCGCGGTCGCCTCCACGTTGACCTGGTGGACCAGGGCCGGGTCGCGCAGCGAGCCGAGCACCGAGGTGATGGCGGCCAGGTGGACGATGCCGGCCAGCCCCGGCCGGACAGCCTTGTCCCGCACGTCCGGGTCGCGCAGGTCGCCGACCACGCTCTCCACCTCGGGCGACGGGTAGGGGTTGCGGTCGAGCACGGTGACCCTCGCCCCCTCGGCGAGCAGCGCCGGCACCACGCTGCGGCCCACGAACCCCGCGCCGCCGGTCACCAGCAGCGCCTGCCCGGCCAGCTCCGCCACGGTCTCCCCTTTCCCCGCGACCCTGCCGGTTACCGTACGCGGCGGCCGTGCGCCGCCCTCGGCGGGTGCCGGCTCCACGCGGCCGTGGCCACCCGGCCCGGGCGGGACCAGGTCAGACGATGCTGACCAGCACGGCGGCGGCGGCCACGACCAGGATGAACACCAGCAGGGTGGCGAGGATGACCGGCTCGGCGTACCAGGGGCCGGTCGCGGCCGCCGGCGGCGCGGCACGGGGTTGCGGCACCGCAGGCTGCGACAGCGGCGCCCCGGGCTGCGACAGCGGCGCCGCGGGGTGCGGCGGTGCGGGGGCCGTGGCGACCACGCGCGGGATGCCCGAATGCGTGCCGCCGGGCCGGCGCCGCGGCGGCGGGTCCAGGTAGAGGGCACCTTCGGCCAGCACCGTCTCCGGCTGGTCCAGGATGGTCGGCGCGACCGCCAGCCCGTCGTAGATCAGCTGCGCGGCCAGCGGGGTCCGGCTGGCGCCGCCGACCAGGAAGACCCCGGCCAGGCGCGCCGGGGTCAGCCCGGCGGCGTCGATGGCCCGGGCCAGGCACTCCACGGTCTGCGCCAGGTGCGGCCGGACCAGCTGCTCCAGCTCGTCGCGGGTCAGCTGGGCGCGCTCGTCCAGCAGCGGCAGGTGCAGCTCGGCGACCGGCGCCCCGGACAGCGTCTGCCTGGCCGCGCGCACATCCTCGTAAAGCTGCGCCCGCAGCCGGCGGCCGGTGTCGTCGGCCGGGTGCAGCAGCCGGTCCCACTGCCCGGCCGTCCCCGGGTACGCCCGGCGCAGGTGCTCCACCAGCGCGTGGTCGAGGTCCAGCCCGCCGAGGGTGGCCAGCCCGTCCGCGGCGAGGACCTCGAAGCCGGCCGCGGTGCGGCGCACCACCGCCGCGTCGAAGCTGGCCGCGCCGAGGTCGTAGACGGCCAGGGCGCGGCCGGCCGGCAACGCCCCACCGAGCACCGCCGTGTAGTAGGCCGCGGCGGCGACCGGTTCGGCGACCAGCCGCGCGGCGGGCAGGCCGGCCCGGTCGGCGGCGTCGACCAGGACCGCGCGGCGCCGCGGCCCCCAGCCGGCCGGGTGGGTCAGCCGCAGCTCCGCGCCCGGGGGCCGGCGCGGGGCGGCCGGCGCGGCCCCCCGGGCCAGGACTGCCGCCACCATCGTCGGCACGGCCAGCCGCTGGCCGGCCAGCAGCACCGTCGGCTCGTCGATGCGCCGCTTCGGGTGGGGCTCGAACCCGGCCGGCTCGCGCTGTCCGGCCCGCTCGGCCTCCCGGCCCACCAGGGTCGCGCCGTCGGCGGCCACATGCACTGCCGAGGGCAGCAGCGGCGACCCGTCGAACAGCAGCGGCCGGGTCCGCCCGTCCGCCCAGCGCAGCATGGCGACGGTGGTGGCGGTGCCGAAGTCGATGGCCAGCGCCCGCATGGACGTCACCCTAGGTCGACCCGCGGCAATGCCGAAGCTTGGCCGCCGTGGGCCATACTTCGCCGCGTGGGCACCGTGCACCCGTACCTGGACGCGCCGCTGCCGCTGGCCTTCGCGCACCGCGGCGGCGCGGCCGACACCGACGAGAACACCATGGCCGCGTTCGAGCGGGCGGTCGCGCTCGGCTACCGGTACGTCGAGACCGACGTGCACGCCACGGCGGACGGGGTGCCGGTGGTGTTCCACGACGCCCGGCTGGACCGGCTCACCGGGCGGCCGGGCCGCGTCGCCGACCTGCGCTGGGCGGACCTGGCCACGCTGCGGGTCGGCGGCGCGTGGGTCATCCCGCGGCTGGCGGACGTGCTGGACGCCTGGCCCACGGTGCGCTTCAACATCGACGTGAAGGTGGACGCCGGGGTCGACCCGACCGTGGCAGTGGTACGCCGGGCGGGCGCCCTGGACCGGGTGCTGCTCGCCTCGTTCAGCGACGCCCGCCTGGTGCGGATCCGGGCGGCGGCCGGGCCCGCTGCGGCCACCTCGCTCGGCGTGCGCGGCGTGGCCCGGCTACGGGTGGCGGCGCTGACCGGGGCGCGGCTGCGCCTGCCGCCCGGCGTGGTCGCCGCCCAGGTGCCGGTGCGGTACGGGCGGGTGCGGGTGCTGGACCGGCGGCTGCTGCAGTACGCCCACCGGCTGGGCCTGCAGGTGCACGTGTGGACGATCGACGACCCGGCCGAAATGGCCGACTTACTCGACCTCGGCGTGGATGGCATCATGACCGATCACGTCGACGTCCTGCGCGACGTGTACGCCCGTCGCGGCCACTGGTCGGCCGCCTGAGCAGAAGGTGGTCCCCCGGTTTGGACAGCGGTCTGGCGCGCCGCGAGCGGGTCGGTTGGTACTTCTACGACTGGGCCAACTCCGCCTTCTCCACCACGGTGGTGACCGTCTTCCTCGGCCCGTTCCTGACCGCCGTGGCGAAGGTGGCGGCCGGGTGCGGGCTGGGCGCCGACGACTGCGACCGGCCGGTGTACCCGCTGGGCATCCAGGTGGCCGCCGGCTCCTACTTCCCGTACCTGGTGTCGTTGTCGGTGCTGCTGACCGTGCTCGTGCTGCCCGTGGTGGGTGCGGTGGCCGACCGGTCGGCGCACAAGAAGCGGCTGCTGGCCGGGGCCGCGTTCACCGGCGCCGGTGCGACGGTGGCGATGGCCTTGGTCACCGGCGGCCGCTACCTGCTCGGCGGCGCCCTGTTCGTGCTGGCCAACGTCGCCTTCGGGGCCAGCGTCGTGGTGTACAACTCGTTCCTGCCGCAGCTGGCCGGGCCGGACGAGCGGGACACGGTGTCCAGCCGCGGCTGGGCGATCGGCTACCTCGGCGGCGGATTGCTGCTCGCGCTCAACCTGGTGGTCCTGGCCGTTCTCGACAACGGCACGGACCAGCGGACCCTGGACCTGGCCCGCTGGTCGATCGTGTCCGCCGGGGTGTGGTGGGCGGTGTTCACCCTGCTCCCGCTGCGCTGGCTGCGGGAGCGGCCGCCGCTGGAGGGCGTCGCGGTGCGCGGCAACCGGCTCACCGACGGGTTCCGGCAGCTGAACCTGACCGTCCGCGGGCTGCGGGCGTACCCGCTGACCCTGCTGTTCCTGCTCGCGTTCCTGGTCTACAACGACGGCGTGCAGACGGTGATCTCCCTGGCCAGCCAGTACGGCACCGAGGAGCTGAAGCTGACGCAGAGCACCCTGGTGGCGACCATCCTGGTGGTGCAGTTCCTCGCGTTCGGCGGGGCGCTGGCGCTGGGCGCGCTGGCCCGCCGGATCGGGGCGTACCGGACGGTCCTGCTCAGCCTGGTGCTGTGGACGGTGGTGATCCTCGCCGCGTTCCGCCTGCCGGCCCGCGCACCGCTGCCGTTCCTGCTGCTGGGCGGCTGCATCGGGCTGGTGCTCGGCGGCAGCCAGGCGCTGAGCCGCTCACTCTTCGCCCAGCTGGTGCCGGCCGGCAAGGAGGCGGAGTACTTCGGCTTCTACGAGATCAGCGACCGCGGCACCAGCTGGCTGGGCCCGCTGGCGTTCGGCCTGGTCTTCCAGCTCAGCGGCAGCTACCGCATCGGCCTGGTGTCGGTGCTGGTCTTCTTCGTGGCCGGGTTCGGGCTGCTGCTCGCCGTCCCGATGCGGCGCGCCATCGTCGCCGCCGGCAACGTGCCGCCACGGCTGCTGTGAGCCGGCGCTACAGTTTCGCGGATGGACCAGGCCCCCCGTTACGTGCAGCACGTCCCGCCCCCAGCCGACCCGTACGACGGGGACGAGCTGCTGCAGTCCTGGCTGCACGCCCGGCTCGGCGCGGACGGGCACGCCGCCGCACGCCCGCGGCTGGCCGCGCTCGCCGCCGAGGTGACCGGGCCGCTGCGGGCCGCGCACGCCGACGCGGAGGCGCACCCGCCGACTCTGCTCCGGTACGGCCCGTGGGGCGACCGCGTGGACCGCATCGACACCCCGCCGGGGTGGGAGGTGCTGCGGCGCGCCGCCGCCCGGCACGCCCTGGTGGCGCTGCCCTACCTGCCCGAGGCGCAAACCACCTGGGGTGCCGGCGCCCGCGTGGTCCAGCACGCCCTGCTGCACCTGTACGGGCCGGAGTCGGCGACGTTCTCCTGCCCGGTGGCGATGAGCGACGGCGCGGCCGCCCTGCTCAGCCGGCCCGAGGTCGACCCGGCGGTGCGGGAGGCCTGGCTGCCCCGGCTGCTGTCCACCGACCCGGACACCGCGGTCACCAGTGGCCAGTGGATGACCGAGGCGCAGGGCGGCTCGGACCTGTCCCGCTCGTCCACGGTGGCGGTCCCGGCCGCGGACGGGACCGGCGGGTGGCGGCTGACCGGGGAGAAATGGTTCTGCTCGGCCGCTGACTCGGCAATCGCGGTCGCCCTGGCCCGGCCGCGCGGGGCGGCCGAGGGCACCAGCCGGGTGCTCGCCCCGTTCCTGGTGCCCCGGTACGCCGCCGACTCGCCGCTCGCCGAAACCAACGCGGCGCGGTCCGCCGACCCGCGGCTGCCCGCCCCCGGGGTGCGGCTGCACCGGCTCAAGGACAAGCTGGGCACCCGGGCGCTGCCCACCGCCGAGATCGGGCTGCGCCAGGCGTACGCCTGGCCGCTGGGCGACCCCGCCGAACCCGGCCTGGGCCGGATGATGACCCTCGTCGTGGTCACCAGGCTGCACAACGCCGCGGCCGCCGCGGCCGGGATGCGCCGCGGCCTGGCCTACGCGCAGGCGTACGCCGCCGCCCGGCAGGTCGCCGGCGGCCGGCTGGCCGACCACCCGCTGCACCGGGCCACCCTGGGCACCCTCGCGGTGGACGCCGCCGGCGCGTTCGTCCTCGCCGGGCACGCGTTCGCGCTGCTCGGGCGGGTCGAGGTGGACGGCGACCCGGAGGCCGCCGCCGAGCTGCGCGTGGTCGCCCCGCTGGCCAAGCTCGCCACCGGCCGGCTGGCCGTGCAGGCGGCCAGCGAGTACGTCGAATGCTTCGGCGGCGCCGGGTACATCGAGGACACCGGCATCCCCCGGCTGCTGCGCGACGCGCAGGTGCTGCCGATCTGGGAAGGCACCACCAACGTGCTGGCGCTGGACGTGCTGCGTGCGGTGCGCCGCGACGGCGCGGGCCGGCCCCTGCTGGCCCGGCTGTCCGCGGCCGGGCAGCGGTCGGCGGCGCTGCGCGAGGTCACCGCCGAGCTGTCCGCGGCGTTCGGCGCCGACCTGACCAGCGACAATGGCGTCGCCGGGGCGCGTGGGCTGGCCCTGCGCGCGGCGTACGCCCTGGCCGCCGCGTTGCTGCTGGAGCAGGCCGCCGGCGGCGACCCGGCCGCCGAGACGCTGGCGCGGCTGTGGACCCGCCGCTGGCTGCGGCACGAGGACATCGCCACCGACGTCTGACCCCTGCCCGACGGGCCGGGTGCACCATGTGCGGCTGCCCGGCGTACCCCTAGCCGCTCGGCGGCGTGCTGGACGCCGCCGGCGGGGCCACCGAACCGCTGGCCGCCGCCCTGGTCTGCGGGCACCGGCTGCGGGTCAACCCGATCAGCTGCGTGGCCCACGGGCTGTGCGCCGAGCTGCTGCCGGAGCTGGTGGAGCTGGACGAGTGGGGGTACCCGGTCATCGACCGTGCGCCGGTCCCGGTCGGCCTGGTGGCGCAGGCCCGCCGGGTGGTCGCCGCCTGCCCGGCGCTGGCCCTGCGGCAGGACGGCAGGCGCGGCCGGCACAGCTGACCCCGCGGCCGCCTGCCCGGCAGGCGGGCGGGCGACCCGCCGGTATGATCACCAGCCGTGGCAGCACGGCTCTCGTACGACGTGGTGGACGTCTTCTCCGACCGGCCGTTCGCCGGCAACCCGCTCGCCGTGGTCTTCGGCGCCGACGGCCTGACCACCGGGCAGATGCAGGCCATCGCCCGCGAGTTCAACCTCTCCGAGACCGTGTTCGTGCTGCCGCCCACCCAACCCGGGGCCACCTACCGGGCCCGCATCTTCACCCCCAGTGACGAGCTGCCGTTCGCCGGCCATCCCAGCGTCGGTGTCGCGGTGGCGCAGCTGCTTCGCGGCGTGTACGGCGCCGGTGAGGTGGTTCAGGAGTGCGGCGCCGGGCTGCTGCCGATCCGGGTGTACGAGGACGGCCGGGCCACGCTCACCGGCGGCACCCCCACCGTCGGCGCCGAGCTGGACCCCCGGCCGCTGCTGGCCGCGACCGGACTGTCCGACCTGGACTTCGCCGGGCCGGCGCCGCGGATGGCCGGCTGCGGGCTGGAGTTCCCGTACCTGTCGGTACGCCCGCAGGCGGTGGCCACGGCGGCGATCGAACCCGCAGCGGTGCGGGCGCACGGCGTGGTCCGGATCAGCGTCTTCTCCTGGGACGCGCAGACCCGCACCGCGCACACCCGGGTGTTCGCGCCCGGGCTCTCGGTGCCGGAGGACCCGGCCACCGGCTCCGCGGCGCTCGGCCTCGGCGTCTGGCTGGTCGCCTGCGGCCTGCTGCCGGGCGACGGCGAGTCGGCGTACACCGTGCGGCAGGGCGCCGAGATACAGCGTCCGTCCACTCTGGAGTGCACGGTGGCGGCCAGCGGCGGCCAGGCGGTACGCACCACCGTGACCGGGCGGGTCTTCCCGGTGGCCCGCGGCGAGATCGCCGTGCCGGCTAATCAGTGACCAGCGCCAGCAGGAAACCGTCGTAGCCCTTGACGCCCACGGTCTGCACCGCGGTCGCGGTCAGCCGCGGCTCGGCCGCGACCGCCTCGTAGAGGCGGCGGGTGCCCTGCACGTTCGGGTCGTCGCTGCCGGGGTCCAGCACGTTTCCGCCCCGGACCACGTTGTCCACCACGATGGCGCTGCCGGGCCGGGTCAGCCGCAGCGCCCAGTGCAGGTAGCTCGCGTTGTTGATTTTGTCGGCGTCGATGAATACCAAATCGAACGGGCCGGTCAGCCCGGGCAGCGTCTCCAGCGCCGGGCCGAGCCGCAACTCCACCACGCCGGCCAGGCCGGCACGGTCCAGGTTGGCCCGGGCCACCTCGGCGTGCCGCGGGTTGGCCTCCAGGGTGACCAGCCGGCCGTCCGGCGGCAGTGCCCGGGCCAGCCAGATCGTGCTGTAGCCGGCCAGGGTGCCGATCTCCAGGATGCTGCGCGCGCCGCGCAGCCGCGCGACCAGGTGCAGCAGCTTGCCGTGGGTGGGTGCCACCGCGATGTCGGGCATGCCGGCCTCGGCGGTGGCGCGCAGCGCCGCGTCGAGTGCGGCGTCGGCGGGCACCAGCTGGTCGACGATGTACTCGTCGACCGCGCTCCACACGTCCTGGTTCACAGCTCCCCCTCCGCCGGCCGTGCCGGCCTGCCAGCCCCGTCGAAGCCGTGGCATCCGTTCCCGTCGGTGCCGGGCCCGGCGCGGCGCCGTGTCGCGCCGTCGCCCGGGGGCCCGCCGCCGGGGACGGTACCTCGCCGAACCGGCCGCGGTTCGGTCCCGCGGGCCTGCTCAGCGGTCGCGGCCGGCTGGTGGTGCCGTCCGGGCCAGCCACCGCTCCCGGGTCAGGGCGTACTCCACCTCGCCGTGCTCGCTGCCCGGCAGCGGCTCATCCCAGTCCAGGTGGAACGTGCGCACGTACTCCAGGCCGACGGAGGCCATCGTCGCGCGGGAGGCGACGTTGACCGCCATCGTCTCGGCGAAGATCCGGGTCAGGCCGAGGTCCTCGAACCCGTGCCGGACCAGCTCACGGGCGCCCTCGCTGGCCAGGCCCTGGCGCCAGTGCCGGCGCAGCAGGCGGTAGCCCAGCTCGGCCTGCCCCTCGACCGGGCCCTGGTCGGGGCGCGACGGCGGCTGCAGCATCCACAAGCCGACGAACTCCCCTCCGGTGAACCCGACCCACATGCCCAGCCCCGGGACGCGCTCCGCGGCCGCCAGCCGCCGGCGGTGCTGCACCTCCACCTCCTGGCGGGTACGGGCCCGGCCGGTCAGGTAGCGCATCACCTGCGGGTCGGCGTCGAGCTCGACCTCGTACTCGAGATGGTCGTCGGAGAGCGGGACGAGCAGGATGCGGCTGGTGTGCAGCGTCGCTTGGGGCATCCCGGCATTATCCGGGCCCGCGCCACGGCCCTTCACCTGGTTTTCGCCGGGGCGAGCAGGGCCCGCAGCCGGCCCGGCGGCAGGCCGGTGCACTGCCGCACCACCCGGCTCAGGTGCGCCTGGTCGGCGAAGCCCAGCTCGGTGGCGAGCCCGGCGAGGCTGCCCGCCCCGTCGCCCAGCCGGTCCAGGGCCGCGCTCACCCGCAGGTGGGTCCGGTAGCGGTGCAGGGTGACCCCGGTGACCCGGCGGAACATCCGGCTCAGCCACCACGGCGACGTCCTCAGCATCGCCGCGAGCTCGGGCAGAGTCAGGTCCGGCGCGCAGGACAGCAGCTCGCGGGCGTCCTCCACGAGCCGGTGCGGGCGGGCGCCGGCCGGCGCCGCCCCGCCCGCCGGGGCCCCCCGCCCCCCGGGCCGCGCGGCGGCCCCGGCGG
>JADGHA010000624.1 GCA_019689695.1 Micromonosporaceae bacterium
CAGATGTTTCCCGGCGTACTGCGCTCGGCCTGTTCGGTGCGGTGGCGGCGGCCACCGCAGCGGGCACGGCCGTGGGCGGCGCCACCCGCCCCGCGGCGGCTGGCGCCGCCATCGCCCACGGCGGCGAGGTGACACCCACCGGCCAGGGCGACGACGTGACGCTTGTCGACAACGGCAGCACGGTCACCCTCGGCAACGGGCTGGTGAGCGCGACGATCACCAAGAGCACCGCGCAGATCCGGGACCTTCGGCTGGTGGGCAGCGCCTACGGCAACGAGGGGTTCAACCTGGTCAGCGGCTCAGGTGGACAGGGGTACACCACCTTCGACTACTACGTGGGCACCACCCGATTCTCCAAGGGCCTGTCCGGAGCCACGTACCGCGTTGTCCAGCAGTCGGCCGACCGGGTGGAGATCGCCATGAGCCAGGCGGACCCGGCCGTCCTGCCGTTCGCCGTCGAGGTGCACATGACGGTCGAGCGCGGCCTGCCCGGCCTCTACATCCACATGGTCTTCGGCTACCCCGAGGGCATGCCGGCCGGCCTGACCATCCAGCAGCTGCGCTACGCGGTGGCGGCCGGCGACCCGTCGTTCACCTACTTCGTGGTGGATGACGCCCGCGGCGTGCAGCAGCGACCGTCCATCGAGGACATGCGGCAGGCGGTCACCCTCCAGGACACCACGTACCTGCTGCCCGGCGGCCGGGTGTACTCCAAGTACCAGAACATCTCCAACCTGGAGGGCGACAGCCACGTCTTCATGATCTCCAACGGCTCGCTGGGCATGGCCGTGGTGCAGGCGAGCAAGGACTGGTTCGCCGGCGGGCCCACCAAGCAGGAGCTGACCTGCCACGACTACCGTGACGGCGAGATCCTGCTGTGGCACCCGTTCACGTCGCACTACGGCTCGCCCGACCTGGAGCCGCCGGTGGGCTGGGAGAAGATCTTCGGCCCGTTCTACCTGCACGTGACCGAGGCGGCCGGTGGCGACCCGGCGGCGAACGTCGCCCAGATGTGGACGGACGCCAAGCGCGCCGCCGACCGGGAGCGGGCCAGGTGGCCGTACGCCTGGCTGTCCGACCCGCACTACGCCGCGGGCGAACGGTCCACCGTGCACGGCAAGCTGACCATCGCCGGCGCCGCGGACCCGGAGGGCGCCTGGGTGGTGCTCTCCCAGGACGGCCCGGACCGGGTCTACCAGGGCATCCCGCTGGACGGGCGGGACTGGCAGTACCAGAACCTCGGCTACGTGTACTACGCGCGGGCGGGCCGCGCCGGCCACTTCACCGTCCCGGCGGTGCGGCCCGGCACCTACCGGCTGACCGCCTTCGCCGATGGGGTGCTCGGAGAGGTGAGCGTCCCCGGGGTCACGGTCCCGAGGGCGTCGACTGTAGACATCGGCAACCATGTGCTGCATCCCGACCACAACGGCACGACGCTATGGCAGATCGGCCGGCCGGATCGGAGCGCGGCGGGTTCGCACGTGTACGGCGGACCTGACGGCTTCCGTCGGTACCTGACCTGGCTGGAGTACCCGTACGAGTTCCCGGACGGGGTGGACTTCCGGGTCGGCGTGGACAACGTCGCGGAGAAGTGGAACTACTTCCAGCCCTGCTACCGGACGCCGGGCACGCCGTTCCAGCTCCAGCTGCGCGGCACCACCGAGGACCACTCGTTGACCACCTGGCGGATCCGCTTCGACAGCAGGGGTTTCCGCAAGGGGCGGGCGACCTTGGACATCGCACTGGCGGGCGCGGTCTTCGCCACGCTCCGGGTCAGCATCAACGGCACCGAGGTGGCGAGCTTCGACCCGCTGCCCGGGCCGGCCGGGGACAACTCGAGCTACCGGCTGGCGATCCGCGGCATGTACCGGCGGCTGCCGCCGATCAGGTTCGACGCATCACTGATCACGCCGGGCACCAACACCGTGGAGCTCAGCCCGGTGCGCGCGCCGGTGGCGCCGCTGACCCGCGGCAACACGGTTGACAACTGGATGGAGCCGATGGCCGGGATCATGTACGACGTCATCCGGCTACAGGTGAGGCAGGGGTAGCCGGCGATGGAGGTTTCCCGGCGCGACGTGCGCCTGGCGGGATGCTCGCCCGGCGGCACCGCCAGGTTCGAGGTGGGGGCGGATTT
>JADGHA010000625.1 GCA_019689695.1 Micromonosporaceae bacterium
CACCGCGGCCGCCCGGACCGTGCCCCGCATTGCCGCGGGCCCCACCCGCCGCACGACGAGCACGATCAGCACCACCCCGAGCAGCAGCATGCCGGCCGAGTTGCCCAGGCTCAGCGCAAGACCGCGCCGGTCGTCCGGCAGCGCCGCCGCGACCGCGACCGCGCTCGCCAGCGCCACCGCCCACCCGGCCACCGTCGCGCCGGCCGCGGCCGCGGTGTCGCCGCGGGCGTAGAGCGCCCGGGAGAGCAGGGCGAACAGCCCGTACCCGAGCAGGCCCGGGGCGAAACCGGCGATCGCCCAGGCCAGCGCGTGCACCTGGGCACCGTCGACGAACAGCCGGGCCACCGGGTCGCCGACCGCGACCAGCACCGCCGCGCCAAGGCAGGTCAGCAGCAGGACCCCACGGGCGGCGCCGGCCAGCGTCTCGGCGTACCGCCGGTGGTCGCCGACCGCCCGGGCCTCGGCGAGCACCGGGAAGCTGGCCGTGGCGACGGGCACCGCCAGCACCGCCCAGGGCAGCAGGTAGACCTGCTGCGCCAGGTTGTACTGCACCAGCGTGCCACCCGGCCCGGCCACCGCCAGGCGCACCGCCACCAGCAGCGCGAGCTGCTGCGCCGCCACGGTGACCGCGCCGGCCAGGGCCAGCGAACGGGCACTGCGGCGAAGGTCGGCGCCGAGCCGGTAGGTCGGGCGCAGCCGCAGCCCGAGCCGGCGCAGCGGGACCAGCAGACAGCCGGAGAGCACCACCACGCCGAGCGTGGTGCCACCCGCCAGCAGCAGCTCGCCGGCCCGGCTGACCTCCGCCACCGAGACGTTGCGGCCCTCGACCGCGGCGTACGCCAGGTAGGTCCCGATCACGGTGATGCTGGACAGCAGCGGGGCCAGGACCGGCCAGGTGAACCGGCGGTGCGCCTGCAGCACGCCGGTGAGCACGATGCCCATCCCGTAGAGCGGCAGCTGCGGGGCGAACACGCGCAGCATCAGCTCGCCGGCCGCCGCCTGGTCCGGGGCCGCGTGGCTGGCGACCACGCCGACGATCGGGCCGGCGCCCACCAGCACCAGCACGGACAACGGCACCATCAGGGTCAGCACCCAGGTGAGCAGCGCGGAGGCGATGGCCTCGACCGCCGTACGGTCCTCGCGTGCGGTGGCCCCGGCCAGCAGCGGCACGACCAGGCTGGCCAGCGCCCCGCCGGCGACGATCTCGAAGATGATGTTGGGGACGGTGTTCGCGGCGAGGTAGATGTCGCCCAGGTCGTTGGACCCCACCGACCAGGTGAACACCACGGTCCGGGCGAAGCCGGCCACCCGGCTCGCCACGGTCAGCACGGCGATCAGCGCGACCGCGCCCGCGATCGCCCGGCCGGGACGCCGCCTCCGCGGCCCACCCACGTCCCTGACGGCCTCCACTAGCGTGGTCGCCGGCCGAGCCCGTCCACCTCGCGCAGGCCGGGCGTGCTCTCGATGACCTTGGTGAAGCTGACCTTCTCGCTCGCCGCGGTGAGCGCGGCGAGCGCGGCCAGCAGCGCGGCCCGCCCCCGCAGGCCGGTACGTGCGGCGAGCCCGACCCCGAGCACCGCGCCGAGGGCGTTGGCGCCGCAGTCGCCGAGCATGACCCGCTCGTCCAGGTCGGCCGGCAGCAGTGCGGCGGCCGCGCCGACCGGCCCGGCGACCAGCCCGCCCGCCCGGCCGGCAGCCAGCGGGGCGCCGAGCAGCACGCCCGCCTTGAGCGCCCGGCCGGGGCGCAGGTCAAGCAGGTTGACCAGGTTGGCCGTGCCCGCGATGACACCCGCTCCCAGCAGGACGGAGGCGGACCGCCGCAGCGGCCGGGCCGTCCGGGCGCCGGCATGCCGCCCGGCGCGCTTGTCCGATCCGCGCGGGGCGGCGGCGGGCCGGGTGTCCGCCTCGAGTAGTGCCGCGGCCGCCCGCCCGGCCGCGCCGCCGCCCGCGATCTTCAGCAGGCCGCTGGTCACCCGGCCCTCGCGCAGCGCCGCCAGGTGGCCGCGGAAGCCCTTCGCCTGGTGCTCCGGCCGGCCGCCCACCACGTCGTCGTACCGCCCGACGGCGCCCGAACCCAGCCCGGCGACGAGCGCGGCGGCGGCCGTCGCCGGGCGCCCCGCCCCCCCCGCCGCG
>JADGHA010000626.1 GCA_019689695.1 Micromonosporaceae bacterium
GGCACCCCGGGCCGCTGCCCAGCATACGCCGGGTCGGTGACAGCCGGGGCCGGCGCGCGCATCGACCGGGCGTGGATCTTGGCAAGATGCGGCCATCTCCCAATTTTCGACCCCACCTATCCGCGTCAGGAGTTACATTTAAGGGGTCGGAAATCCTGGAGGGGAGGACAGATGGTCACGATCACCACCGAGGGCAGCCGGATCGTCCTCGACGCCCCGTACCACCCGGACATGCCCAAGCGGGCCCGCGCGCTCGGCGGCCGCTTCGACAGCGTCTCCAAGACGTGGTCGTTCGACTCCAGGGACGAGGAGCGGGTCCGGGCCATGGCCCGGGACATCTACGGCACGGACGGTTCGACCGCCGTCGAGCTGGTCACCGTCCGCGTCAACCTCGACATTTATCCGCACGAGCGGCAGACCATGTTCTTCGCGGGGCGCAAGATCGCGCACCGTCCGGGGCGCGACTACTCCGTTCGCCTGGGGGACGGCGTCGTCGTCGTCGAGGGCGGGTTCACCGGGTCCGGCGGGTCCATGAAGAACCCGGCCCTGTCCCCGAAGGACGGCACGGTCCTGGAGATCCGGGACCTGCCCCGGACCGCCGTGGAGGCCGAACAGGCCAGGTACGGCGGCATCGAGATCGTGGAGGAATCCGGCCCTAGCGTTGAGGAGCTGCTCGCGGAGCGTGAGCGGCTGCTCGCGCGCCTGGCCGAGATCGACCGGCTGTTGCCGGAGCCGGAGGGCGTGGAGACGTCCACCCGTGAGGCCGCGCAGGCGCTGGGCGTGTCCGTCCGGACCGTCCAGCGGTGGGCCCAGGCCGGCAAGGTGCAGGCCCGCAAGGACGACCGGGGCCGCTGGATCGTCACCATCACCGTGCCGGACTCCGGCAGGGACGGCGACGCTCAGGAGTGAGGCAGGGGCCCCGCCCGGTGCTGGCAGGCGGGCCCCCTGCCCCATAGTTCACCACACATCGAGAGAGGGATCATGACACGGATCGTCGTCATGGAGGCGGAGGAAGACGAGTACGGCCAGATCGTCCGGCGCGCCGCCGGATGGTTCAACGCCGACAAGGCGGCGCGCGTCCCAGGTCTGCGCGAATGGGACGGCAACAACATGGCTTGCGTGCACCTGCGGGATCCGCATCGCGGGCAGAACCTGTACCGCACGGCCGGGGGTCGGTACGTGCTGGAGACCTGGTCTCAGTGGCAGGGTGAGGACACGCGTCACGAGTTCATCGCCCCGGAGCGGGCCCGCGAATGGCTGATCGTGAACGGGGACGACGCTCTGGCCGCACGCTGGTTCGGGGAGGTCGAGGAGGAGAGCGGGCCCGGCCGCCCCAAGATCGGCGACCCGTTCAAGTTCACGCTGCCCGACGACCTCCGGTCGCGCCTGGAGCAGCTCCAGGCGCCCGGCGAGCCGCTGGCCGAGACGATGCGGCGCGGCCTGCGCGAGTGGGCGGCACAGAAGCTGGCTGAGCGGGAGTGATCCCCGCCGGGCGGGGGGGGGCGCCCCCGGGGGCCCCCCCCCCCCGCCGTCTGTAACCGGTAGGAGGAGAGATGGACCCCTACAAGAAGGCACGCATCAAGGAGGAACTGGGGTTCCTCAAGGACGCCGGGCTCTTCATCGGTGTGATCGTCCTGCCGGGCATCGGCCTGGCCCTGCTGACCTCGTTCCACCCGTCGATCGGCGGGCCTATCAGCGCGGTCGTCCTCGGCGCCCTGCTCGTCTGGGGACTGTGCGAGCAGCGCCGCTCCGAGTGTGAGCGGCGCGAGCGGGACCGCCAGCTCGCGAGGGAATTCGAGAAGGCGCACCCGACCTGGAAGGTTACCCCCCGATGAAGTTGATCAACCTGACGCCCCACCCCGTCCGCATCTACGTCGGCGACCAGGCCGTCGTCGACCAGCGGCCGGACGGGCCGATGGCACGCTGCGCGGAGACCCGGCAGGACGCTGGGACGGTCACCGTGGACGGGCACGAGATCCCCGTGTCGGTCGTCGGGTTCGGCGCCGTTACTGGCCTGCCCGACCCGCAGCCGGGCGTGCTGTACGTGGTGTCCAGGGCCACGGCTGAGGCCGTGCCCGATCGGGACGACGTGGTGTACCCGGACGGGCAGGT
>JADGHA010000627.1 GCA_019689695.1 Micromonosporaceae bacterium
GGAGTGGGCACCGGCACGACCGAGCGGCGGCCGCGGCGGGTACCGCCACCGCGGTGGGCGAAGTGGTGCGCGGTGCTCGGTACGCTGCTGATGCTGGGCAGCGGCGGTGCCCTCATCACCAGCCAGGTGCTGGTCGCCCGGTACTCCGGCGCCGTGCAGAACGCCGATCTGCTGCCGGACGACGTCGGCGCCCCGCAGCGCAAGTCGGACATTGAGGGTCCGCTCAACATCCTGCTGGTCGGCATAGACCAGCGGCCGAACGAGCCCACCTCGCTGCCCCGGGCCGACTCGATCCTGATCCTGCACCTGCCCGCCGGCCTGGACCGCGGCTACCTCGTCTCCCTGCCGCGGGACCTGCTGGTCGACATCCCGGCGTACGACAAGGCCGGATACGCCGGCGGCCACGACAAGATCAATGCGGCGATGGCGTTCGGCAGCCGGGTGCCCGGCCAGCGGCGGCCGAGCACGCAGCAGGGGTTCGCCCTGCTGGCGAAGACGGTCAGCCGCTACACCGGCATCAAGGGGTTCGACGCGGCGGCGATCATCAGCTTCGTCGGCTTCCAGAAGATCGTGGACGCCATGGGCGGGGTGGACCTGTACGTGGACACCTACGTCAAGTCCGAGCACCGCAAGCCGGACGGCAGCATGCGCAAGCTCAAGCCGGGCGGCGGGGGATACCTCGGCCCGCAGGCGGAGTACAAGGTCGGCATGCATCACCTGTCCGGCTGGCAGGCGCTGGACTACGTACGCCAGCGCTACGGCCTGCCGAACGGGGACTACGACCGCCAGCGCCACCAGCAGCAGTTCATCAAGGCGATGATCAGCCAGGCGTTCAGCAAGGACGTGGTGACCAACCCGGTCAAGCTGGACCGGGTGCTGCGCGCCGCCGGCGAGTCGGTGATCTTCGACGGGCAGGGACACAACGTCGTGGACTACGCCTTCGCGCTGAAGAACATCCGGTCGGACTCCATCGTCACGCTCAAGCTGCCCGGCGATTCTGTCTTCAAGGGCAAGTCGTACCAGGGGGAGCGGCTCTTGCCGCCCACGCAGGAGTACTTCGCGGCGGTGCGGGACAACAGGGTGGAGCAGTTCGTCGTGGCCCACCCCGAGATGGTCACCAAGTGAGCGCGGGGGGCGGTTGCGGCGGGCAACTGGCCGCTGCTTAGACTTTGCAGCATTCCCACCGCGTACGCGCGTGGTATCTCGTACCTCGAGGAGAGTGCGTGGCGAAGCAGTTCCCCGTCGAGCTGGTGGCCGTGGAGGCCAAGGTCTGGACCGGCGAGGCGGAGATGGTGGTGGCCCGGACCACCGAGGGTGAGCTGGGTGTCCAGGCCGGGCACGCCCCGCTGCTCGGTCAGCTCGCCGAGCCCGCTCAGGTGCGCATCAAGCTCGCCGGCGGCGAGCAGCTGACCTACGACGTGGCCGGAGGCTTCGTGTCGGTCCGGCCGGACGGGATGACCATCCTCGCCGAGGACGCGACGCCGGCCTCGCCGGCCGCCTCCTCCGCGACGACGCACTGAATCCGGGCCGCCGATGGAGATCTTGGAATGGATCGGAGTCGGCGTCCTCGTCCTGCTCGCCGCGATCGCTCTCCTCTTCGGGCGCCGGGCGCTGGTCGCCCGCGGCGGCGGCACGGTCCAGCTCTACCTGCGGCTGTCCACCATGATGGAGGGCCGCGGCTGGTCTCCGGGCTTCGCGCGGTTCGTCGGTGAAGAGCTGCGCTGGTACCGCATGTTCAGCTTCGCCTTCAGGCCCCGGCGGGTGCTCGCGCGCCGGGGCCTGGCCGTGGTGGAGCGGCGCGGCCCGGCCGCCAGCGAGCTGCTCATGCTGCCGGAGGACTGGGTGATCCTGCGCTGCACCAGCTTCCGGGCGCCGGTCGAGATCGCCATGGCGCCGTCCACGGTGACCGGCTTCCTTTCCTGGCTGGAGGCCGCCCCGCCCCGCTCGCTGGCCATCTGACCCCCATCTCGCCGCGGCCATCTGCCCCCATCTCGCCGCGGCCGTCTCACCGCCGATCTAGGAGTTGTGGTGGGTATGAGCCGGGCTAAACGGGCCCACAACCCCTAGACGAGTGATTCCTAATTGATGTGGTCGTACGGCGTG
>JADGHA010000628.1 GCA_019689695.1 Micromonosporaceae bacterium
GTGCCACCAGACCGAGAACGATCCCCTCCCGGTCCTGAGACCGCATCAGGGGACCATCCCGAAGAGGCCGGACAGCCCAGGGGCTCCCTCCATCCATCACCCAGCTCCTCCCGATTCCTGCTCGAGTTGCCGACAGACCTCCACCACCGGGCACCAGCGGCAGAAGGGGTGATCCGCGGGCAGGGCCGGCGGCAGCTTCCCCTCCCGGTGGGCGGCGAGCAGCGTCCGGCCGATCTCGATCAGCCTGTCCTCGAAGGCCTTGGGGTCCATGAGATCCACCTCGACCAGCCGGCTCCGCACCTGACGCCGGCCGGTGGCCCGGCTGACCGAGCCCTGGCGCTCGACGAACCAGAGCCGGGCCCGGACCGGGTCCTCGCCGTGCTGGCGGAGCAGCCAGGCGTAGGCGTTGGCCTGCAGGACGTAGCTGTGGTCCGGTCCGGGCCGACCGACCCGGACGACCGATCCGGTGGTCTTGTAGTCGGTGAGCGTCCGGCTAGGCCGGTGGTAGCGGTCGATCTGGCCCGAGAGGGTGAGGGTCTCGCCGTCGACCGGGAGGGGCGCCGAGAGTCGCACCTCGACCAGGCTGTCGGGGTCGGATGAGCGAGCGAGCGCCGCGTGTACCCCGGTGCCGACCAGGGCCTCCCAGCGGTCGTCGGGCCGCAGGGTGTAGGGCTCGTAGTGCTCGAGCACCTTCTGGCGCAGGCAGCCGCCCAGGTCGGAGGCCCGGAGGCGATACGGGTCCCGGGGCTGGTCGGCCAGAACCGCCAGCACCTCGGCCGGCCAGCGGCCACCGACCAGCTCCCCCGCCCGGGCGAGCGCTGCCACCTGGTCCAGGTCGTAGACCACGCCGTCCACCTCCCAGCCGACTAGGGGCATCAGCGGACCTCCAACTTCGCCGCCCGGCGGATCAGGGCCCGGTAGTTGGCATAGCTCCGGGCCCGGGCCTGGCGCGGCAGCCGCACCACCTGGCCGGTGACCGGGTGGTCCAGTCTCCAGCGGCCGTGCCGGGTCCGCTCGGGGGTGACCCGGAAGCCGAGGGCCCGGGCCTGGCGTAGTAGGTCATGAATCAGGTCCATCGCATCACTCCTTCACGGCCCAGGAGTCACCAACCGCCACGCTGACCTTGGCCGGCACGTCGACCAGGAGCTTGCTGGCGGCGCCGACCATCGCCGACTCCACCACCTGGGCCGCGTCACCTGCCCGCTCGGCCGGGCAGATCACCACCAGCTCGTCGTAGATCTGCAAGGCCACCCAGGCACCCCACGGGGCGATCTGGCGGTCGACGGCCGCCATGGCGAGCAGGGTGATGTCGGCGTTGGCCGCCTGGATGACGTGGTTGGCCCCTGAGCGCATACGCTCCTCCAGGTTGGTGCCTGGCTCGAACCCCCGCCGCCGGCCCCAGGGGGAGCGGGCCTCGCCAGTGCGGCGGACCTGATGCCGGGTGCGCTCGAGCCAGGCCCAGGCCTGGGCAAAGCCCTGCTGCCAGCGCTCGATGAAGGACTTGGCCTCGGCGAGCGACAGGGCAATCCCCCTCTGGGCCACCTGGGCCATCAGGTTGCTGGCCCCGCCGCCGTAGCAGATGAGGAAGTTGAGGGTCTTGGCAACGGCCCTCTCCTCGTCCCCGAACGCGTTGCCGAACATGGCCCGGGCGGTGGCGGCATGGATGTCCTCCCCGGCGGCAAATGCCCGGATCATGGCGGCATCCCCCGAGAGCTGGGCCAGGATGCGGAGCTCCATCTGGGAGTAGTCGGCCACCACCACCCGGTGCCCGGGCGGGGCCACCACCAGCCGACGGAAGGCCTTGTCCCGGGGCAGTTGGAGCACATTGGGCTCAGACGCGGTGGGGCGGCCCGAGGCGGTGCCGACCGGCCGGATGTTGGCGTGGATGGCCCGGTCAGGCCCGACGTACTGGGGCAGCGGCCGGCCGAAGGCGGAGAGGAGCTTGCTCGCCTTGCGGTACTCGAGGAGCGGGGTGACATACGCCTCGCGGTGCTCCGGCCGGATGTCGGCGACAGCCAGCGCATCCACGCTGACCGAGGGGAGGTCGTATCCGAGTAGCTGAAAGGCCTCCCGCACCTGGACCGAGGAGTCGGGGTTGAAGGG
>JADGHA010000629.1 GCA_019689695.1 Micromonosporaceae bacterium
CGAACACCCCCGCCAGCAGCAGCCCGACCGCGGCCACGCCGACGCCCCGGGGTGTCCTCATAGGAGGCTACGGCGGCCGCCGGTGGCGGGGGGACCGGGCGCACGCCGGCGCAGCGCGAGCAGGCCGAGACCGGCGCCCGCCACGATGGCCAGCGTGCCGCCGGAGATGAGCACGGCCGGCCACGGATCGCCGCCGGCCGTGCCGCCGAACCCGGTGGCCGGGCCGCGGCTGGGCCGGGTGCGGGCGACCACCCGCAGGATGGTCGTCGCGGTACGCCCGTTGCGGCAGGTCAGGTGGACCCGGTAAGTACCGGCCCCACGGTCGGCCGGCACCCGGGCGGCCGCGGTCAGCAGGCCGTTCTGTGGGCGTACCGTCACCGGGCCGAACGCGGCCGATTCCACCCGCGCCGGCTGGCGGTTGTCGTCGCCACAGCTGGCATCGATGCCGACCAGGTAGTCGGCCTGCACGGTGTCGGGTGTGACCCGCACGAACAGCCCGGCGCGGGATGGCGACGGCGAGGCCGGGGCGGAGGCCGATGGAGAGACCGAGGGCGAGGGCGCGACCGCCAGCGGCGCCGAGCCGGCGACCAGGCCCAGCGCCACCGCTGCCGCTGCGACGCCATGCACAGTGGTCAGGCTACCGGCTACCGGGTGCTCGCACTGGGTGCACAGCCGGACACCATTGCGCGGGAGCATGCCAGCAGCGCGGCGGGCAGGGGCCACGCGTCGTGGTGGCGGACCTCAGGTGCAGATCACCACAATCCACCCCGCTCAGGTAACATCCTGCTTCCGACATGGCGACATCGGGGCGGATGGGGCTGCCTAGGCACTGGTTCGCCCAGTACTCTTCCCGCCGGGAGGGACACATGGTCAGTCGTCGCGCCGTCGTTACCGGCGGAATGGGGGTTGCGGCGGGGTTGGCGGTAGCCGGCTGCGACGCGTCGGGCAGCCCCGGTGCCAAGTGGTCGGAGGGAGCCAGCAGCGCACCCTCCGCCAGCCCGACGAGCGTGGCGAGCGTGACCATCACGCCGGCCGCCTCGGAGAAGAACGTCTCCCCCCGTGAGCGGATCGTGGTCACGGTGCAGGGCGGCACCCTGCAGAAGGTCACGGTGACCGCGGGTGGCAAGGCGGTCGCCGGCGAGCTCGCCGCCGACCAGAGCACCTGGCGCTCGACCGGCAAGCTCAAGTACGGCAAGACGTACGCCGTGACGGCGACCGCCGTGGACGGCAACGGCGTGGTGACCGAGCAGAGGAGCACCTTCAGCACGGTCAAGCCGGACAGCACCGCGCAGATCACCTTCCAGGCCAGCGCGCTCGCCGCGATCAAGGACGGCGGCACCTACGGGGTGGGCCAGCCGGTCATCGTGGCGTTCAGCAAGCGGGTGAAGGACAAGGCGGCCGCGGAGAAGGTGATGGAGGTGATCACCGAGCCCGCGGTCGAGGGCCGATGGCGCTGGATGGACAGCCATACGGCGCACTGGCGGCCGGCGAAGTACTGGGCCGCCGGCACCAAGATCACCGTGCGGGTGCGAGCGTACGGGGTGCACCTCGGCGGCGGGGTGTACGGCGCCCGCGACGCCAGCGTCAACTTCAAGATCGGCCCGTCCCGGATCGCCGTCGCGGACGGCAAGACCAAGCAGATGAAGGTCTACATCGACGGCAAGCTGGTCCGGACCATCCCGATCAGCATGGGCAAGGGCGGCACCACGATCGGCAGCCGGGGACAGGTCATCGACTTCTGGACCCGGTCCGGCCCGCACGTGATCATGACAACGGAGCCGACGCACCGGATGACCTCGGCCAGCTACGGCATCACCGACAAGAACGACCCGAACTACTACGACGAGATCATCAAGCTCTGCCACCGGCTGACCTACTCCGGCGAGTTCACCCACCTGGCCGACTGGAACGTCTGGGCGCACGGCAACACGAACACCTCGCACGGCTGCATCAACATCGGCCCGGCCCACGCGAAGTGGTTCTACGACACGTTCACGCTGGGTGACGTGGTCGAGGTCCGCAACACGCCCCGGCAGATGAAGGTCTCCGACGGCATCGGCGGGGACTGGACCATCCCGTGGAGCAAGTGGTAGTCGGCTAG
>JADGHA010000630.1 GCA_019689695.1 Micromonosporaceae bacterium
GTCATCGACAGCGTCTACGACCTCGCCCAGGCCCGCGACGCCTACGCCCGGCTGGCCACCGGCGACATCTTCGGCAAGGTGGTGCTGTCCGTGGGCTAAAGCCGGTCGTCGAGCTCGCCGAGGCCGTGCCGCCGGGCATCGGCGCTGAGCCGCTTCTTGGCCGCCGCGTCCCCGTACAGGCTCCAGCGCAGGAAGTCGGTCGTGGTCCGGGTCACCACGTCCCACGCCGGGGAGGCCGGGTCGAGGTACGGCTCGGCGTGGTCGGCGCCGGGCAGGGTGAGGAACGCCTTCGGCCACGGCGCCTTGTCGAAGACGTCCCGGCCGGAGGCCAGCGACACCAGCGGATCGCGGGAGCCGTGCACGAACAGCAGCGGCGCGGCCGGTCCGGCGAAGTCGGTGCCGACGCCGACGGCGTTGCCGGCGAGCACGACACCGGCGCCGAACCGGGCGTCCCGGTCCAGGGTGAACAGTCCCACCGTGGTGATGGCACCGGCCGAGTGCCCGGCCGCGGCGACCCGCTTGGCGTCGAGGTGGTCGCGCAGCGGGTCACCGGCCTTGCGGCCCAGCGCCAGCACCGCGCTGAGCACCTGCGCCGCGTCAGTGGGCTGGTTGACCACGTCGAGCAGGTTGAACTCGGCGGCGCCGCGGGCGGTGTGCGGGTACCGCGGGCCGGCCACCACGAAACCGGCCGAGGCCCAGGCCGCCAGCAGGTCCCGGTAGTCGGACGGGGTGCCGTTGAGTCCGTGGCTGAACACCACGACAGGGAACTTCCCGCTGGCCGCCTTCGCGCCCCGCTTGGCCGCCCCGCCGGCCTTCCCCTTGGCCGGGTACCAGATGGTCGTCCGGAGCACGCGGTCGCCGCGCTTGGTGGTGATGGTCCGCGTGCCGACCGCGAACGGCCTGCTCGGCGCCGGTTTGGCCGGCGGCTTGGCGATCGCCGCCGCGGTCTGCGTGGCCGCGGGCTGCGCGCGCTTCTCGGCCGCCGGGGAGCCGGTGCATCCGGCCAGCGACATGGCCGCGATGGTGGCGGCCAGGGCGGTGTTCAGGATGCGGGTACGGTGCCGGACGGGGATGCGGGTACGGTGCCGGACGGGGAGGGGCGGTTCGGCTGGGCGGACACGCATGACTCCGATTCTGCGCTGCTTGTTTGATAACGGCCAGATAACGACGCAGAAAGAAATGTCCGGTTTACCTGGACTGGTCGTCGCGGTCGCCGTTGTGGCGGCGGGTGGTGACGCGCCACCACAGGAACGCCAGCGCGCCGGTGACCACCTGCGGGACGAAGGTCGCCGCCCGCCACACCACGTCCACGGCGAGGGCCAGGCTGGCCGTCGCGCCGAACGCGGAGAGCAGGCCGGTCAGGGTGGCGTCCACGGTGCCGAGGCCGCCGACGGTGACCGGGACGAACGATACGACCATCGCGAACGCGAGCGCCGCCAGCGACTCGGCCCAGGTCACACCGGAGTGTCCGTGGACGCCGTGCTCCAGCGCCCGCAGCGCCACCAGCAGGACCGCCCACGAGGTGAGCGGCGGCAGCAGGGTCGACCCGATCACCACCGGCCAGCGCCTGCTGATGACCTCGATGACATCGGACCGGAAGTCGCGCACCTTGCCGGACAGGTCGACGGTCCGGCCGCGCCGCAGGCGCCGCACGACCGGGTTGACGTACCGGTCCAGCGCCCGGCCAACCCGGCGGGCGCCCTCCTCGCTGCGCACGATGGCGGCCATGGCGGCCGCGCTGGCGGCGACCGCCGCGCACCCGACCAGCGCGAACAGCACGTAGTGCCACCGCAGCTGCCCGGTGATCAACAGCGCCAGGATGCCCAGGACGGGCAGGAAGAGGGTGGCGAATACATTGAACACAGTGGAGATTGCCGAGGCGCCCGAGGCGGCACCGGAGCTACACCCGTAGGTCTCCAGCATGTCGTACTCCACACCCAGCGCGACCGCGCCGCCGGCCGGCACGGCGTTGCTCAACGCGAACGAGGTCTGGCCCACCACGAACGCCGGCCGGTAGCCGAGTCCGGGCAGCGCGGCCTGCAGCGGCCACGCCCCGACCGCGATGTTGGCCGCCGCGGCGAAGGCGAGGCCGGCA
>JADGHA010000055.1 GCA_019689695.1 Micromonosporaceae bacterium
CACGTACCCCCCACCCGCCTGCCAACCGGCGCTCAGCCAGCGCCGCTGGGCGCGCGGAGGCGCCGAGCGGCCGGACCTTGTCTCGCCCGGTGAACGCGACGCAACTAGATTGCCAAGGAGACCCCGACCCGCTGACGAGGAGCCGTAGCCATGAGTGAGACTTTGGCTAACCTTCTGCAGGAGAACCGGCAGTTCCCGCCGCCCGCCGCGCTGGCCCAGCAGGCCAACGTCACCGCCGCCGCATACGACCAGGCCGACGCGGACCGCCTCGGGTTCTGGGCCGAGCAGGCCCGCCGCCTGGACTGGGCACGGGAGTGGGACGAGGTCCTCGACTGGTCGAACCCGCCGTTCGCGAAGTGGTTCGTGGGTGGGCGCCTCAATGCCGCGTACAACTGCCTGGACCGGCACGTGGCGGCCGGCCGCGGGGACAAGGTGGCCATCTACTGGGAGGGCGAACCCGGCGACACCCGTACGCTCACCTACGCCGACCTGCACAAGGCGGTCTGCCAGGCGGCGAACGCGTTGACCGCGCTGGGCGTGCGGTCCGGCGACCGGGTGGCGATCTACCTGCCGATGATTCCGGAGGCGGCCATCGCGATGCTCGCCTGCGCGCGGATCGGCGCGACCCACTCGGTGGTGTTCGGCGGGTTCTCCGTCGACGCACTGCGCGGGCGCATCCAGGACGCCAGCGCCAAGCTGGTGATCACCGCCGACGGCGGGTACCGGCGCGGCAAGCCGTCCGCGCTCAAGCCCACGGTGGACGAGGCGGTGCGGGACTGCCCGAGTGTGAAGCACGTCCTGGTGGTCCGGCGGACCGGACAGGACGTGGCCTGGGACTCCACAAAGGACCTGTGGTGGCATGAGACGGTCGAGACGGCCAGCGAGCAGCACGAGGCGCCGGCCCTGGACTCCGAGCACCCGCTGTTCATCCTCTACACCAGCGGCACCACCGCCAAGCCCAAGGGCATCCTGCACACCACCGGCGGTTTCCTGGCCCAGGTCGCGTACACCCACTACGCCGTGTTCGACCTGAAGCCGGAGACCGACGTCTACTGGTGCACCGCCGACATCGGCTGGGTCACCGGACATTCGTACATCGTGTACGGTCCGATGGCGAACGGCGCCACGCAGGTGATGTACGAGGGCACGCCGGACACGCCGCACCGGGGCCGGGTGTGGGAGATCGTGCAGAAGTACAAGGTGTCCATCCTGTACACGGCGCCGACCCTGATCCGCACCATGATGAAGTGGGGCGAGGACATCCCGGCGCAGTACGACCTGTCCTCGTTGCGGGTCATCGGCTCGGTCGGCGAACCGATCAACCCCGAGGCGTGGATGTGGTACCGGGTGAACATCGGCCGGGAGCGCTGCCCGGTCGTGGACACCTGGTGGCAGACCGAGACCGGCGCGATCATGATCTCGCCGCTGCCCGGGGTCACCGCGACCAAGCCGGGTTCGGCCATGACCCCGCTGCCCGGGGTCGTCGCCGACGTGGTGGATGACCAGGGCAAGTCCGTGCCCAACGGCGGCGGGGGCTACCTGGTGTTGCGGGAGCCCTGGCCGGCCATGCTGCGCACGATCTGGGGCGACGACCAGCGGTTCATCGACACGTACTGGTCGCGGTTCGACGGCCTGTACTTCGCCGGTGACGGCGCCAAGCGCGACGACGACGGCGACATCTGGCTGCTGGGACGGGTGGACGACGTGATGCTGGTGTCCGGCCACAACATCTCCACCACCGAGGTGGAGTCCGCGCTGGTCAGCCACCCGAGCGTGGCCGAGGCGGCGGTGGTCGGCGCGACCGACCCGACGACCGGCCAGGCGATCGTGGCGTTCACCATCCCACGCGGGAACGTGGCCACCGAGGGCTCGGCCGGCAAGGAGCTGATCGCCGCGCTGCGCGACCACGTCGCCAAGACGCTCGGCCCGATCGCGAAGCCGCGCCAGATCATGCTGGTGCCGGAGCTGCCGAAGACGCGGTCCGGGAAGATCATGCGGCGGCTGCTGCGCGACGTGGCGGAGAACCGGTCACTCGGCGACGTCACCACCCTGCAGGACTCGTCGGTGATGGAGCTCATCGCGGCCGGAATGAAGTCCGCCAAGGACGAGGACTGAGGGCCGGCTAGAGCTGCTCGACGATTGACAGGACGTCGGCGGCACAGCCCCACGACAGCGTGACTCCGGCACCGCCGTGGCCGTAGTTGTGCACCACGTGGCAGCCGTCCAGCCGCTGATGTTCCAGGCGGACCCGCGAGCGCACCGGGCGTATCCCGACCCGGTGCGCTCGTATCCGTGCGCCGGCGATCGACGGCGCCAGCTCGGTACAGCGGCGCAGGATCGCGGCGGCGGTCTCCGGGGCCGGTTCCAGGTCGGACCGCCCGCGTTCCGCGCTGCTGCCGAGGATCAGCCGGTCGCCGTGCGGAAGGATGTACGTCATCTCCGGTGATTCGCCGGTGTCCTCAGCGAAGAAGGTCTCCAGTCCGGGGTTGTCCACGACCACGAGCTGCCCACGCGTCGGCGTCACCTCCGGGTCGGGCACGAGCTGGCGGGCACCGACACCGGTACAGTTCACCGCGATCGCGGCCTGCGTGCGCAGCTCGTCGAGCGAGGTGATGACCCCGGACTCCAGCTTGCCGCCCGCGTCGACCAGCCGCTGCAGCAGGTAGCCAAGGTAGACCGGCATGTCGATGACGGGTGCGGTGTACCGCCAGCCGGTCGCGAAGCCCTCGGGAAGTTCCGCCGGCGGGCAGACGCGGAAGTGGTCCAGCATCGCCATCCACCCCGGAGCGGGCATCGGCGTCCGCGCCACCTCGAGCCCGTCGAGCATGCGGACCCCGGCTTCCACGTGGCCGGTCAGGCCCCGGAACACTTCGAGTGACTGGTTGCTCCACCGCGGCACGGACTCGTGGTCGGCCAGGTGCGGGCCCCAGATCGCGCCGGCCGCGGCCGACGTGGTGTGCTGCGGGGCCTGCAGCGCCCGCACCCGCACACCCAGCCCCTGCTCGGCCAGGACGACGGCGGTGGTGAGCCCGACGACGCCGGCTCCGATGACAAGAACATCCGTACGCGCGGCAACCATCCAAAAACATTAACGGGATTGGTTGGCTTACGCACCGTCGAAGTAGATCACACGCACGGTTGCGCCAGTGCCTCGACGTGCGGTGAAATCGATGGGTCGCCGTCGTGGCGTTGCGCGGCGTTCGCGGCACCGATGCCGCTGTTGTGACCGACCGACCTTTCCAGGGTGGCCATGCTGACGTTGGGTGAGGTGCACACCGGCCTGCTGCAGAACTCGACGTCGGTGCCCCAGGCGACGAGCCTGCGGTTGCTCGCGCTCGTCCTGGGCGAACGGGTCCGCCACTCGAGTCGGCCGATCGCCTACGCGGTGTCACCGGAACGACTGACCGGTGTGGACTGCCGGTTGCCCACGGTCTCCAAGGCCAGGGTCCGGGGCGTGGGGACGGTCGTGTCCCGGGCGGCCATCACCGGTGGCCACGTCCTGCAGGGATCCACCTTCACCCGGGTGGTCAAGGGCGAGGCGGACCGGCGGCTGCCCTGGTCGCACTACATGTCGCGGCCGGGAGTGGTGGAGACGATCGGCAAGGCGGACCAGCAGGACCTGGCGGACGGTTTCGTCGAAACCAAGCCGGCACTGCCCAATCTGGACCTGGGGGCGATCAGCGACCGGGTGATGGACGAGGTGCAGGTCGCCGAGGGCCTCGACCGCAGGCCGCCATTCCGGATGGCGCGCACCCGGCTACGCTGGGTGGTCGCGCACACCTCACCTGGGCGGCACTCCCGGATCCGGTTCTCCATCGACAACGACACGCTGCGGACGATCGCGGTGGAGATCGATGTGGACGACCCCCGCGCTGTCGCCGCCTTCTGCGAAGACCTGGCCCTGCACGACTGGCTGCTCACCACCTTGCTGGACATCGTGGAGCGCAGCCGCATCGGGGATGGGTCCCGGGACCGGGTGATCGATCGCCTGCGCCCCGCGATCGACTACCTGCTGCACCTGTGGATGCCGGCCGCCCGGGTGGATGAGGCGCTGCTGCCGCTGTGGGAGAGCCTGGAACGGCGGCCAGGCTTCACCAAGCAGTGGCAGGCGCTGGTCAACCGGATCCGTGACCAGGTGGCGGTGAGCGCCGTGACCCGGCTGAGCGGCATTGGGGGCCAGGTCGTATGAACGAGCATCCGTCCGCGGCCCGCAGCATCCTGCGCAAGGTGCTCATCACCACGTTCACCGGTGGCCTCGCCTACCTCATCACGAACACCGCGCAAGAGTCGCAGATCTGGAGCATCACCCTCTCCGCGTTCATCGGGTCGGTGGTGCTGGTCATCCAGTTCCTCATCGACTTCGAGAGCCGGCTGGGCGCCGTCGAGCAGGCGCACGACCGGCACGCGCAGTCCATGGAGCGGCTGGTCAACGAGGGGTTCACGAAGATCAGCGAGGCGACCGAACTGTTCGGCCTGATCGAGGCGTCCCCGTTGGGCACCGATCTGATGCTCCAGCTGGTCCGGAACTCCGTCCGGATCAAGCCCGGCTCCCCGTCGCTGGTCTTCGACTTCGCCAAGGCCGAGATAACCCGGATGGCCGAGTTCCTGAAGGAACTCAGCGACGGCGCGGAGGTGACCTACGACGGCGAGGACCGCGACTGGTTGCTGGCGCTGGCCCGCAACGCGCGCACCAGCATCGACGCGACCAGCTTCAGCACCTCCGGCGGCAAGGGGGGCGGACGGGACGCAAAGGCGGGTGGGTCAGCGATGGTCGACGAGGGACTGTGGAACACCGACCTCGGCCAGCGCTACCTGGAGGCGCAGCGGGACGCGGTGGAGCGCAAGGTGACCATCCGCCGGCTGTTCATCCTGGACAGTCCCGACCTGAGCACCGACCCGGAGGTGGTCAAGGCCTGCCGTGCCCAGCGGGAGATCGGCGTCCAGGTGCGCATCCTGTACCCGTCCGCGGTCCCTGCCCAGCGCCGCAGCCAGCTGCTGGACTTCATCATCTTCGACAACGTGATCTGCTACGAGCTGACCTCGGCGCCGCGGATCGGACGGGGCACGAGCACCGTCATCGCGAACACCCGGCTCGTGCTCACCCCGCACCGGGTGGCCGAGCGCGCCCAGGGCTTCAAGGACCTGTGGGCCGCCGCGCACGAGTTCGACGAGAGCAAGGCGGGGCTGGCCGAGTCCCCACCCGACGGCGGCCGGGTGGCCGAGGACGTGGCGCCCTGAGCCGGCTCACCCGCCCACGAAGACATACTCGATCCGGCCGACCACCTCGGCCGGCAGCGACAGGCCCTCGGACTCGCTGCGCCGGGCGATCTGTTCGGCGACCGCCCGTTCCACCGCGACCTGGCTGAGGATGGTGCGGACCGCGTGCTCGATGCCGAGGAACCGGGGAGACAGCACCGACAACGTGCGGTAGGCGCTGAACGGGGCCGCGTTGGGGTTGAGCTTGACCACCGGCGGCAGCCGGTCCCACTCCTCGGGGAAGCCGTCCTCACAGGTCCGCGGCACGGCGACGGCCTCGCCCAGGTTGCGCAGCATGCCGAGGCGCAGCAGCTGCCACACCGCCGCGAGGAACGGGCACGACCAGGTGCGCCGCCCGTGCGCCTCGTCCCACAGCTGGACATCCAGGAAGATGGAGTGCCGGTTGGCGGCGTTCTCCACCGGAGGCTCCCAGGTCTGCACGGCGCCCATCGCCTCGCCCGCGCCCGGCAGGGCGGTCGCCGGGGACCGCTGGCCGTTGCACAGCCACCCCGTCTCGGTGGTGGGCGGCCGCGAGCCGTTCGTATCCGGCGGCGGGTCGGCGACCAGCTTGCCCTCCACGAGGCTGGCCAGCGGCACGCCGTCGGCTACCGCGCAGGCCGACTCGCGGGCCAGGTAGTCGATCTCCAGGCCGCTGTACCGGGCCGCCCGGATCAGCTCGGGCACCACCTTCGCCGGCGTGCTGAACCGGGTGAAGTAGTCGTCGATGAGGAAGCAGGTACTGATCCGGGCCTTGCTCCGCCCGCCCCCCGGACCTGCGGTCCCGCCTTCCTTGCGCCCGTTGATCGCCTGCGTGCACGCCTGGACCGCGGCCTGCGCCCACACCGCGACGCGCTCGAAGTGGTGCACGAGGTGGTCCGGGCCGGCGGCGAAGTCCTCCATGTACAGGTGGCCCAGCTCCACCGAGAGGTGCGCCAGCGGGAGCCCTTCCACGCGCGCCTCGGCGGCCGCCTCCCGGAACGTCGCGTCGGTGGGCATCACAGCCCTTCCCATGCCTGCTCGTCGGTCAACCGCTTGGCCAGCTCGTCGAACGCCTGCACGGTCTCCTGGTTGGCCACCTGCCGGGCCCACACGTCGTTGTCCGAGATGAGCTGCTCCCGCCACTGCAGCACCGGGTCGAGCGGCACGCTGCCCAGGGTCACCGTCCGCCCGACGTTGTACCGGCTGGCCAGCTCCTGCAGCTCGGTGTTGCAGTCGCGCAGCCAGGCCACCTGGGTGGAGCGCAACCCGGCCAGCTCCGGCGAGTTGGGGTCGACCACGGCCGTGCGCACGAACCGGATCGAGTTGCGCAGCGCCTCGCGGTCGTGGCCGCGCGCCGCGCCGATGTCGATGATCCCGCGCTCGCCGTACACCAGGCCGGACGCGGCGATGATGTGCTGGCGCGTCCAGCGGTGGAAGACCAGCCAGCGGGAGCGCACCATGCGCATCTCCGGGTCCGCGGTGGCGGCGAGCGCGATCTCGGTCGCGTACGACCGGCCCGCGCTCAGGTCGACCATGCAGAGCTCGAACTCCTCCTCCAGCCGCAGGAAGAGCTTCACGCACCGCTTGACCGTCTCCGGCGTGGAGGAGAACTCGCCCCCGCCCTGGTCGCCGGGGAGCAGCACCAGGCGTCCGGCACCCGGCGGCTTGTTGCGCAGGCTGTTGCGGTCCGACTCGGACCAGACGTCCAACCGCTGTGGCTCGGGGATCCGCCCCTGCAGGTAGGAGTGCAGACCGCCCTTGGTGGTGCCGCGCAGCGCCGAGTTGACGCTGAAGATCGCGCCGACGGTCGGCGAGCCGAAGTCGAAGTCGAGGTAGCAGACGTCGCGGCCCTGCAGCGCGCGGCGGTAGGTGATATTGCTGGTCGTCACCGACCGGCCGGTGCCGCCCTTGTCGGAGGTGGCGAAGATCAGCATCAGCCGGCGCCTCCCATGTCCTCCCGGGCGGCGGCGAGCCGGTCGAGCACCAGCAACGCCTCGGTGACCCGGACCATCGCGCTGCCCGGACGGTCGGAGATGATCGTACGGGCCCGGCGCAAGTTGGTCTGGATCTCCTGCAAGGTGCCCCGCATCGCCGGCCCCGCCTCCGTCGACCCGCCCAGCAGCTCCTGGTCGAACAGGTGCTCCGCCTCGCTGAGCAGGTCCTTGGCGATGCCGGAGAGCAGCTCGCTGGGCAGCGGCCGGTTGCCGACGATGTTCGCCGCGGTCACCAGGCACTGCACGACCCGGGAGGTGTAGTACCAGGAGGCCTGCTGGTAATGCTCGGCGACGCCGGCGAACGCGCCGGACGGCTGGTCCCACAGGTCGCGCGCGGTACCCTCCCTGATCCGACGGCTGACCAGGTGATCCCAGATCTGGTCGGCCAGGCCGAGCAGCCGGGACCGGGCCTCGGTGTCGGGCAGCAGGCTGGCGATCCGGGTGGCGCGGCGCAGCAGCAGCGGGGCGAAGTCGGAGGCGCGCCAGCTCAGCCGCGGCCCGCCGAGCTCCTCGGTGCCCTCCAGCTCGAACGCCACACCAGGGCTGTGCATGGCCACCGCGGGGTCCTTCTCGAACGGCCGGCGGGTGATCCGGGCCCGGTTGGCCAGCTCGTTCAGGACCAGGCCGACCCGGCCGAGGTCCGCGGTGGAGGCCCGCCGGCCCGGCAGGTCCTGCACCATCACCGAGGTCACCAGCAGGCTGAAGTAGTCCGACTCCCGCCCGTCGGTGGTCTGCCACGGGAGGTCCTCCAGCGGCCACCGACCGGTGCCGAAGCTGGCGATGGTGGACCAGTACTGCTGGGTCAGGTCCCACCGCTGCTGCAGCAGCCGGGACAGCCGGACCTGCTCGTCATTGAGCAGGCCGAGGATGCGGGTGCGTTCGGAGAACAGGTCCTCGATGCCGTCCAGCGCCAGCACCGTGAAGTAGAGGTACGGCGCGGCCTGCGCGACCCCCTCGCGCTGCTCGCCGATCTTCTCGACGGTCTCGACCTGGGGCGCCCCCTTGGTGATGCCCCACGACCAGCCACACTCGAACAGCCGGTTCGGGTTCTCCAGGCCCTCCACCCGCCGGACTCCGATGGTCACGTCCCGCAGGCCGGCGCGGATCTCCCGCAGCGACTCCCGCAGCTCGTCCAGCACCCGCCGCTCGGGCAGTCCGGCCTGGTTCACCGTCCGGCACAGCCGGCGCCCCTCGTCGGAGTCCGCGTCGAACACGAAGATGCTGAAGCTGCGCAGCAGGCCGATGATGGCCGCGGTCAGCCGGGTGCTCGCCATGGACTCCAGGGCGGCGAGCTCGGCGAGGATGTCATCCCGCCGTACGACGGTGCGGAAGACGCGGACGAAGCCGATGGTTGCCAGGGTGAGCGTGACCGACGCGGAGAAGGAGTCGACCATGTCCAGCGCCAGCTGCTCCTTGGTCGGCGGGCGGGCCGGATCCGGAGCGACGAAGTAGCTGCCCCCGGAGAAGACCGGGGTGCCGGACTCGTCGGTGTACCGCTGCATGTACTCGGTGAGCAACCGGACGATCCGGCGGGGGATCTCCACGCTGTCGCCGAAATCGCGCAGCGCCCCGAGGACGTCCTCGGCCGTCTGATCCGGACGGTCCAGCCGGAAGGCGGCGACCTCGGTGGCCGGAGCCAGCAGGCAGAGCAGCTGCTCCGCGTCGCTGATCGAGTTGCTCCGGTCGCGGCCGCCCCACTGCCACTCGCCGTTCTGGATGGATGTCCTGGTGGTCGCTCGCCAAATCTCCAGAAGCTGCTGCCGCGGCTGGATCTTCATGGGCCTCGGCCACCATCCCCGGGGTCGCTACCGTCCACCTGCCTTGCCGAGAGCGAGGATCATCCCTGAGTAACCCTCACGCAACGGCTCGTGCTTCTTAGGATCGACGGGCCACACGCGAATGTCTACCTCGTGGGCGATATCAGCCAGACAGTCCCGGATGTCGGCCTCATCCACCTCGACCGCGGGGAAGGGGTGGCCCCCCACCTCGTAGCCCTTGGACCCGGCCATGAACGCGGCGGCGAACGGCCGGTCCGGCTTGAGGGCTTGCACGAACCGGCGGGTGGCGTCGTGGAACTCCTGCCGGTCGGCCGAGATCGACTCGGCCACGAAGAACATGGTGCCGATGTCCCAGGTGGCCGCGGGCAGCTCGAACAGGTCGATCTTGCACACCTTGGCCTTGCTGTAGAGCTGGGTGCGCGGGTTGCCGATCCGGGCGTACGGCGGGCTCTCCGTCAACTCGGTCCAGAACGGATCCCACACCCCCGAGTACCAGCGCAGCTCATCCACCAGCCACTCGACATTGGACTCGGACCGGTCGGAGAGGGTGATCTCGGTGCAGAAGGGCAGCATGGCCAGCGCCGGGTACAGATTGGACCCGGAGCCGACGTCGATGCCGCGGGTCGGCGGCGACGGGTGCCCGGCGACCGCGGTGAAGTACCGGCGAACCTCGGTGATGATGCGGCGGTCCGGCTCGCGGAGTACGGCGTAGTTGCGTTTGAGGTAGTCGACCGGGTCGAACTCGTCCCACTCGTAGTCGGCGTTGCGCCTCTTCCGTGGTGGGAGCACCTCTGGGCACGGCGCTGCCGCCATGTCAACTGACACTACGCCACCCCGCCCAACCGCACCGGATATCCAGCACAAAGACCCACGTCAGGTCCCCTCTATACCGTCCAACCCCCCGGTGGCCCAGATTCGGCGAGGCGACAGGCAGGTCTCACTCGTACCGGCAGGCTGTCCACGGAGTCGCTGGTGTGTCAACGAAAGGTGTCGCGCAAGCGTGTCGCGCAAGCGCGGAGTTTCCAGCGCAGAGTTTAGGGTGTCGGCAACCCGGGCGCGATACCCCGTTGGCTCTTCCTCGGTCAGCCACCGGGTGGCAAGTCGTGGCCGTCCCTGCTAGGCAGACGGTTCAGCGCCCGGCGTTACAAAGTTGTTTCCGGTTGCCGCCGCTGCGGCAGTACCTCCGACAGCGCGAGCCACGCGTAGTCGTGCCGGCAGGGCGGGCCAGCCGCGATGCCCATGGACCGCTCGTCCAGGTCGAGGATCACCGAGTACACCGTCTCGGACCGCTCCAGCGGAGCGTCGCGCTCGTCCACGTGCCGGCAGATCGCCGACGGGAAGCTGGCGTGGTCCCGGAACACGCCGGCCAGGTCGGACGCGGTCACCTTCCGGCTGGCGGCCGGCTCGGCGAGCAGCCGCCTGGCGCGCGCCGCCCGGAACGGCGAGGAGCCGCCGAAGTCCTTGGTGGTGTCCCGTACCGGCAGCGGGGTCTGTAGGTGGTTGGCGTGGGTGAGCAGACCGTCCACCGGATTCAGCCAGCCCACGTCGCCCGGCACCACCTCCAGGTCGATCATCTCGCCGCCCATTGTGGACTCCCCGGCCGCGCCGATGAGCAGGTTGATCGAGGCGTTGCGCGGCGTGCGGCATGCCGTACGGATGGCCCAGGACAGCGTGTCGGCCTCCAGCACCGCGCGCAGCAGCACGTGGTACGGCACGCCCGGGGTGCTCGCCGGATCCAGCCCGTCACGCTCGCACCCCAGCATGTTCAGGCACACCCCGAGGCCGGCCGAGTTCAGGCCGGCCTTGGCCAGCATGCCCGCCTCAGCCAGGGTGAGCACCCCGAAGCCCCGCTCGTCGCGGCTGGCGAGGAGCACCATCGCGTCCCGCTGGTCGGGATGCCAGTCCCAGTTCTGGCCCAGCAGCAGGTGTCCGTTGGCGGTGTACGGGCCCAGTACGCCGACCGCGGTGCATGCCCCGTCGACCGCGTCCCGCGCGGGCGAAGGCCACCCACCACGCTCCAGCCGGGCCTGCTGGACCGGCGCGCCGTAGAGCAGCTCAGTGCGCGCGTTGAGGGCGTAGACCTCCTCGACGGCGACCCCGGCGCCCTCGCCGACCCCGTCGAGCATCGCCGCGACGCGCGGGTGCAGCCGCGCCGTCACCGCCCGGAAGGCGGCGCCGGCCCGGCGGATGGCGGCCTCGTCCAGGCCCGCCTGGTCGGCGAATCGGCGCCGGTACACGGCCAGGTTCGCGGCGATCCGGTCGGCCGCCGCGGTGCCGTAGGCGGCGCCGCACTCGGCCGGCGTGCCGGCGACGGCGACCAGAGGTACGGGTAGGTCGCTCCTCATGCCACCGACGGTATCCACCCGATCGCGTTCCGGGTAGCTGAGCCGGTGCGGCCGAAAATCGAGCTTCGGGCCCGTACCCTAAAGCCATGAAGGCGCCGGGGGCTGACGAGTCGTGCGTGCTGCGTGATGGACCCTGGACTCACCGTTTCGTCCACGCCAATGGCATCCGGTTCCACGCCGTCGAGGCCGGGACCGGCCCGCTGGTCCTGTTCCTGCACGGGTTCCCCGAGTTCTGGTGGGCCTGGCACCGGGTGCTGCCGACGGTCGCGGACGCGGGGTTCCGCGCGGTAGCGGTCGACCTGCGCGGGTACGGCGCCAGTGACAAGCCGCCCCGCGGGTACGACGGTTACACCATGGCCGCCGATGTGGCCGGCCTGATCAGGGCGCTGGGCGAGCGGCACGCCGCGCTGGTCGGCGGTGGCTACGGCGGCAGTCTGGCGTGGACGACCACGGCGTTCCACCCGAAGCTGGTGACCAAGCTGGTGGTCGTCGGCGCCGCCCACCCGCTGCGGCTGCGGGCCGCCGTCTTCGCCGATCCGCGCGGCCAGCTCGCCGCCGCCGCCCCGGTGCTCAAGTTCCAGATCCCGCGGTACGAGCACACGCTGACCCGGGACGGCGCGGCACTCGTCGGGGAGTACCTGCGGCGCTGGGGCGGGCCGCGCTGGGTGTCCGGCCCGGAGTTCGCCGAGTACGCCGAGGCCTGCCGCCAGGCGATGCTGATCCCGCAGGCGGCGTTCTGCGCGCTCGAGGCATACCGTTGGGCGTTCCGGTCAACGCTGCGCCTGCACGGCTACCGCTTCGTCAAGCTGCTCCAGCAACCGATCATCACGCCGACCCTCCAGCTGCACGGGGCGCTGGACACGGCAGCGCTGCCGCGCACCGCACAGGGCTCCGGCCGCTACGTCATCGCCCCGTACGAGTGGCGGCTGCTGCCCGACGTCGGCCACTTCCCGCAGATTGAAAACCCGGAGCTGGTGGCCGGCGAGGTGCTCCGCTGGATCAAGACCTGAGGCTGATCGGCGCGGGCGACCCCGGCCGCGATGGGTGGGTCGCGCTGCCCTGCAGCAGGCGCCGGGCCTGGGCGGTCCATGCCCGGGCCAGGCCGTCCTCGGTGGCGCAGTCGACGCCACCGACGGTGGCCTCGACGGACTCGACGTATGCGTTCCACCAATGCTCTACAGTGGACAGCGGGCCGGCGGCGGACCGACGGCGTGCTCTCAGCCAACCGGTAGCGACATGTGTGGCCACGATCCCGACCAGGGTGGGATCGTCCATATACCGGCCGAGCAGCATGCCGACCCGGACGGCGACCTCCTGGTACACAAGGACGGTCTCGATGGTGACATCGATCCAGCTCTTCACCGCGCTCGCCTCCCCAGGTAGCGGGCTGCGACCCTATACCGACATCATATTGTACTTACCATGCAGCCTCGCAGCCGCTGGCGCGTGTCGCAGGGTCAGGCGCGGTATTCGCCGATGTCGGTCACCTCGTTGGCCCGCGCCCAGCCCTGGTAGACGCCGAAGTCGAACTCCTCCAGCCCGAGCGACTCGGCGACCGGGGCGCGTCCACCGGTGTACTCCAGCCGCAGCCAGCCATCCTGCTCGCCGATGATGATGAACGGCTCCCCGCGCCACTTGCAGGTGGTGCGCACGTACGCCACGTCCACCTCGGAGGCGGGCAGCACCCGCACGTACCGGCCGGGCCGGACCTCGTCGAAGCCGTCAGCCGGTTCCGACTGGTAGATGCGCACCTGGTCGCCGTCCGGGCTGGCCTCGTACTCCCGGCCATGCCAGCGAGCCACGTACCCGTCGCGCATCAGCCGTCACCGACCCGCCGCCACCGCTGGCCGTCCGCGTCGAACACCGCCACCAGCTCCTCGGTGGCGTCCGACCTCACCCGCGACAGCTGCGCACCGTGCGGCAACCGCACACTGTCTACTTTGAACTCGGCGATCACGTCGGCGCTCTCGCCGGGCGCGAACCCGTTGCCGCGGAACGGTGCCCGTTGGATGACCCAGCCCTCCATGGCCCGCATCGCGCTCTCCGTCTGGCCGCCGTACGGGATCCGGTAGAGGGTCGGCCGGTACGCCGGCCAGCGCAGCACGTAGACAGTGTCGTCGTCGGGCTTGAACGGGGAGCCCTGGTAGTTGAGGCCGAGCGCGGCCCGCAGCTCGGCCGGGGTGCGCAGGTGCGCCACTTCGCTGGCCCGGTGCACGAACCCGCATACCCGGTCATACCCGCGCTCCAGGTAGTAGTCGATCTGGCTGGCGGGGATGGTCTTCTGCATGACCGTGTGCTTGCGGCCGTCGTCGCGTACCGGTTGGACCTGCGGCGCGACGGGCGCCCGCTCCTCGGCGCTGTCCTCGCCGAGACCCACGTCGGCGGCCCAACTGGCCAGGGCGACGATCTGCGCGCCGGGCAGCTTGGCTCCGACCGGGGAGCCGGGGTTCACCGCGAACGACCAGGAAACCCCCGGCCAGGCCTTGATGAGCTGGAGGAACTTCACCTCGATCGAGTTGACCGGGCCGGGGAAGAACTCCGCCATGCGTTCCGGCGAGGTGAACAGCACCACGTACACCTGGTCGTCGACGATCTCGGTGCGCCACAGAAAGGTCGGATCGCCCGGCCGGATATTCTCCTTCGCGCCGTCGGGCAGTGGTACCAGCACCTTGGCCAGCAGCAGCGTGGACAGGAAGGAGTCCGTGCTGCCCTCCTCGGCCGCCTTGAGCAGGCTGGCTTCGACGCTGTTGGCCGGCGTGAAGCCGGAGTCGGCGGAATCCGCCCGCTCGGCCGCCTCGGCCGGCTGCGGATCCGCCGTGGGCGCCTCGGCCGCCTGCGGGGCAGCCGACGAGGACGGCTGCGCCGCGTCCGAGGGCGGCGCCGTGGGCGCCTCCGGCGCCGGGGTAGTCGGCTCCGCGGGTGGCTGCGGCCCACCGCCGGCCGGGGT
>JADGHA010000056.1 GCA_019689695.1 Micromonosporaceae bacterium
TCGGGGAGTAGTCGGGCGGGGTGCCCGCAGCCGGGTGGACGTACAGCGGTAACACACGGTCGTGAGGAGACCTGAACGACACGCGCGGTACCAGGTGTGACCACGGCCACGGCCTGCGGCTACAGTACCCGGGTCATTGTCGGGAGCTCTGGCACCGCAGCTGCGTGCGGTCGCCAGGTGTCGTAACTCCCCGCGCGCATGCGTGGAGTAGCCGCCCGCCGGGTACTTGTCGCCGGCTGGGCCGCGTGGGTTCAGGTACAGGAGGACATAGATGTCCGGGAAAGCACTCGTCGCCGCCGAGGCGGGCGGCGAGCTCTCCCTTACCGGCCAAAACGTGTCGTTGGTCGTCGTCGCCGCGGTGATCGCGCTGGTGGCGCTAGGCTTCGCGGCCGCTCTGGTGAGGGCAGTGCTCGCGACCGGTAAGGGCACTACCACCATGCAGGAGATCGCCGGCGCCGTACAGGAGGGCGCGACGGCGTACCTGTTCCGCCAGTTCAAGACCCTCAGCGTGTTCGTCGTCCTCGCTGTGGTTCTGTTGTTCGTGCTGCCGGTGAACGAGGCCGAGCACAGCGATCTGGTGGTCAAGCTCGGCCGCTCGGGCTTCTTCGTGCTGGGCGCGCTGTTCAGCGCATTCATCGGTGGCGCCGGGATGAGCCTGGCCACCCGGGCCAACCTGCGGGTGGCCGCGGCCGCCCGCGCGGAAAGCGGCGCCCGCGAGTCGGCGATGCGTATCGCGTTCCGCACCGGTGGCGTGGTCGGCTTCCTCACCGTCGGCCTCGGCCTGCTCGGGGCCTGCCTGGTGGTCCTCGCCTACCGGGGTGACGCGCCGATCGTGCTGGAGGGCTTCGGCTTCGGCGCGGCCCTGCTGGCGATGTTCATGCGGGTGGGTGGCGGCATCTTCACCAAGGCCGCCGACGTGGGGGCGGACCTGGTCGGCAAGGTCGAGCAGAACATCCCCGAGGACGACCCGCGGAACGCGGCGACCATCGCCGACAACGTGGGCGACAACGTCGGCGACTGCGCCGGCATGGCGGCCGACCTCTTCGAGTCGTACGCGGTGACGCTGGTCGCCGCGCTGATCCTGGGGCGTGCGGCGTTCGGCTCGGACGGTCTGGTGTTCCCGCTGATCGTGGCCGGGATCGGCGCGATCGTGGCGATCATCGGGGTGTTCATCACCCGCCTGCGGCCCAGCGACCGGTCCGGCATGACCGCGATCAACCGGGCCTTCTTCGCCTCCGCCGCGGTCTCTGCCATCGGTGTCGCGATCGCCGCCTGGGCATACCTGCCCGGGTCGTTCACCGACTTCGAGAACGGTTCGGTCAGCAGCAACCGCGACCCCCGGCTGGTGGCCATCGGCGCCGTGGTCATCGGCATCGTGCTGGCCGCGGTCATCCAGGCACTGACCGGGTACTTCACCGAGACCGGCCGCCGGCCGGTGCGCGACATCGGCAAGACCAGCGAGACCGGGCCGGCGACGGTGATCCTCTCCGGCGTCAGCGTCGGCCTGGAGTCGGCCGTCTACTCCGCGCTGGTCATCGGCGCCGGCGTGTACGGGGCGTTCCTGCTCGGCGGCGACGACATCACGCTGTCCCTGTTCGCGGTGGCGCTGGCCGGCACCGGCCTGCTCACCACGGTCGGCGTCATCGTGGCGATGGACACCTTCGGCCCGATCTCGGACAACGCGCAGGGCATCGCCGAGATGTCCGGCGACATCGACGAGCAGGGCGCGCAGACGCTCACCGAGCTGGACGCGGTCGGCAACACCACGAAGGCGATCACCAAGGGCATCGCGATCGCCACCGCCGTGCTCGCGGCGACCGCGTTGTTCGGCTCCTACACCGACTCGGTCCGCACCGCCCTGGCGAGTGCCGGTGTGCAGAATGTGGCCGACTACGTGCGCGACGCCCTCAACGTGTCCAACCCGAAGAACCTGGTCGGCCTCCTGGTCGGCGTCGCGGTGGTGTTCCTCTTCTCCGGCCTGGCGATCAACGCGGTGTCCCGCGCCGCCGGGGCGGTGGTGATGGAGGTGCGCCGCCAGTTCCGGGAGCTGCCCGGCATCATGGACCGGACCCAGCGGCCGGAGTACGGCCGGGTGGTGGACATCTGCACCCGGGACGCGCAGCGTGAGCTGGCGACGCCCGGCCTGCTGGCCATCATGGCGCCGATCGCGGTCGGCTTCGGCCTCGGCTCAGGGGCCCTGGCCAGCTACCTGGCCGGCGCCATCGGAGCCGGCGCGCTGATGGCGGTCTTCCTGGCCAACTCCGGCGGCGCCTGGGACAACGCGAAGAAGATGGTCGAGGACGGCGCGCACGGCGGGAAGGGCTCCGAAGCGCACGCCGCCACGGTCATCGGCGACACGGTCGGCGACCCGTTCAAGGACACCGCCGGCCCGGCGATCAACCCGCTGCTCAAGGTGATGAACCTGGTGTCGCTGCTGATCGCCCCGGCCGTGGTCAGCACCAGCGTGGGCATCGACAAGAACACCCCGTTGCGGATCGCTGTGGCGATCGTGGCGGCCCTCGTCGTGGTCGCCGCCGTGGCGTTCAGCAAGCGCCGACCGATCGCGATGCCGGCCGGTGGCGGATCGGATGCGGCGGGTGGCTCCGGCCCGGCGGAGAGCGCCGCTGCGGGCCCGGGAAAAGCGCCTAGGGCCGGTTCCGACCAGACGGCGGGGGCGGTCAACGCCTGACTTCGCACTACCCGTGCCAGGCCGCGACGGCTCTGGCGGGGCAACGGCACAAAGTGCGGGCCGGGGAGATGCCCCGGCCCGCACACTTTCTCGTTCATTCCGCGACGGCCGAGTCGTACGCTGCAACGCATGCGTTGGCCCCGCGCACTGCCGAAGTGGCCCGCTCCCTCAGGGCGTAACGCCCGGGACCGGGCCGCTTCGCCGAAATGGCCCGCCCGGCCGGTGCGCGCCCAACGTCCAGCCTCCGTGGTGGCGGTGATCGGCGTCCTGTTGCTGGGACTGGTCGCCGGCTGCGGCGGCGGCGTCGGCGCGCGGCCCTGGGCGGCCGCGGTCTGCGAGGCGCTCACCCCCTGGCGTAGCGAGATAACCTCGCTGAACCGCCGCGCGCAGCAGCAGATGACCGCCGAGACAACGCCGGCGCAGGCAAAGGAGAACCTGTTGCGGCTGGTCTCGGGGGCCGAGGCGGCGAGCGAGACGGCGCGGGCGAAGGTGGTCGCGGCCGGCACGCCGGCCGTGCCCGGCGGCGGCAGGGCGGCGCGGGCGTTCGTCGACTCGCTCACTGCGGTCCGCGACGCCTACCACCGGGCGCGGGAATCGCTGCGGGGATTGGAGACCGCCGAGCCGAAGATCTTCTACGACGGCGTGCGCGCCGTCATGGAGAGGCTCAACACGGAGTACGCCCGGACCAGCCCGGACACGTCCTCTCTGGACTCTCCGGAGCTGGAGAGGGCCTTTGACGAGGTGCCGGAGTGTCGCTGACCCCGCCCCGGCAGCTGTCCCTGTTCGGCGTCGAGGCGGCCGAGCCGGGCCCGGCCGACCTCGCCGGGCTGCTCGCCGGGCCGGGTCAGGTCGAGCGCATGGGCGGCACCGCCCGCGTCTCGGTCCTGGTCGACGCGGCGTGGCGGGTGCACGTCCTCGTCGCCGAGCTGGCCCTGCGTGGGCTGACCGCCAGCTGGGAGGAGGTCGAGTCGAAGCTGGTTGTGCGGACCGCGTTCACCACCGCGCTGGCTCCGCTCGCCGCGGCCTGGCTGGCCAGCGCGCCGGCGGCGAACACGGCTCCCTTGCTCCCGGGCGCCCGGGCGTCGTCGCCCAAGCTGCCGCCGCCCGGGTTCTTCCTCACCGGTCCCCGGCTGCGGCTGTGGGTGGCGGCGGCGGGCAGCCCGGATCCACCCGGGTACCTGCTGCGGCTCGGCCCGTCCGACGAGGCTATCTGGGGCGCGGTGGGTGGAGCACTGGCCGCCGCCGGGCTGCCGGCGGTGCTCGTCGCGCCCGCCGGCACCGCCACCGCTGCGCCCGGTCCGGCGTACCGGATCATCGGGCGCCGCCGGCTGGCCCGCCTGGCCGAGCTGGTCGGGGAGCGGCCGCACGCCGCGCCCGCCGGCGCCTGGCCGGGTTAACACGCCGCGCCCGCCGACGCCTGGCCGGGTTAAACCAGCGCGGACAGAAAATCCGTGTAAAGCGTGATTGGTACGGCGGATGACCGGGCACGCTTGACGATGGGTGTACCGTGGCGCCGTCTGGCGTGACGCCGCAGGTGGCGATGGCGGGCCGCGGAGAGATCGACCGTCACGATTCGCGACCCCCTCGCCCCGGTGCGCGTTACCTTGGACGCCGGCGCCAAGCCGGGTGGCGTCGGCTCGTGCCGGGCGGGTCAGGCGGCCCGCCCGCCGGACGTCGACCAAGGGTGGTCGCCGGCCGGCCAAGGCTTTGGGTCAGCGGAGAGCAGGGAGAGCTGTGCCGAGTTCCGCCAAGAGCACGCGTCTGGTCATCGTCGAGTCGCCGACGAAGGCCAAGACGATCTCTGGCTACCTGGGTCCGGGATACGTCGTGGAGGCGAGCCTGGGGCACGTCCGGGATCTGCCCGCCGGTGCCAAGCAACTGCCCGAGAAGTACAAGAAGGAGCCGTGGGCGTACCTGGGCGTGGACGTCGACCACGACTTCACCCCCGTCTACATCGTCAACCCAGACCGCAGCAAGCAGGTGACCAGGCTGAAGTCGTTGCTCAAGGATGCGAACGAGCTCTACCTGGCGACCGACGAGGACCGCGAGGGGGAGGCGATCGCCTGGCACCTGGTGGAGACGCTCAAGCCCAAGGTGCCGGTCAAGCGGATGGTCTTCCACGAGATCACCAAGTCGGCGATCGAGGCCGCGGTGGCGAACCCGCGCGACATCGACCGCGACCTGGTCGACGCGCAGGAGGCCCGGCGGATTCTGGACCGGCTGTACGGCTACGACGTCTCCGCCGTGCTGTGGAAGAAGGTCATGCCGAAGATCTCGGCCGGCCGGGTGCAGTCCGTGGCCACCCGCATCGTGGTCGAGCGGGAACGGCAGCGGATGAAGTTCCGCTCGGCGGAGTACTGGGACGTGACCGCCGTGCTCGCGGTGCGCGAGGTGGACCAGGGGCCGCAGACCTTCTCGGCGACCCTGATCGCGCTGGATGGCGACCGGATCGCCACCGGCAAGGACTTCGATCCGACCACCGGCCGGGTGCGGCCCGGCGCGGGTGTGGTGCACCTGGACGCGGACGGGGCGCGCGGCCTCGCCGCCCGGCTGGCCGGCCGGCCGTTCACCGTCACCCGGGTGGAGGAGAAGCCGTACCGCCGCAAGCCGTACCCCCCGTTCATCACCTCCACCCTTCAGCAGGAGGCGGCGCGCAAGCTGCGCCTGTCGTCCGCGGCGACGATGCGCATCGCCCAGCGGCTGTACGAGAACGGCTACATCACTTACATGCGCACCGACTCGGTGAACCTGTCGGAGGCGGCGCTGGCCGCCGCCCGCCGCCAGATCGCCGACCTGTACGGCGACCGCAACGTGCCGCCGGAACCCCGCCGGTACACCGGCAAGGTGAAGAACGCGCAGGAGGCGCACGAGGCGATCCGCCCCGCCGGTGACCAGTTCCGCACGCCCGGCGAGCTGGCGAACGAGCTGTCCACTGAGGAGTTCCGGCTCTACGAGCTGATCTGGCGGCGCACCATCGCTTCGCAGATGACCGACGCGGTGGGTTCCAGCGTCTCGGTGCGCATCCGCGCGGTGACCGAAGCCGGCGAGGAGTGCGACTTCGGCGCCACTGGCAAGACCATCACCGACCCTGGCTTCCTGCGCGCGTACGTGGAGTCCTCCGACGACGAGGAGGCCGAGGCCGAGGACGCCGAGCGCCGCCTGCCGACCCTGGTCAAGGACCAGCCGCTGGACCCGCGCGAGCTGGAGGCGGTCGGGCACAGCACCCAGCCGCCGCCCCGGTACACCGAGGCGAGCCTGGTCAAGGCCCTGGAGGAGCTGGGCATCGGCCGGCCCTCCACGTACGCCACCATCATGGGCACGATCCAGGACCGGGGGTACGTGTTCCGGCGCGGCCAGGCGCTGATCCCGTCCTTCCTGGCGTTCGCGGTGGTCGGCCTGCTGGAGCGGTACTACCCGCGGCTGGTGGACTACGACTTCACCGCCGCGATGGAGGACGAGCTGGACGAGATCGCGTCCGGCGACATGCGCGCGGTGGAGTTCCTGCGGTCCTTCTACTTCGGCAGCGACGACGGCGCCGAGGGCTCGGTGTCGCGTTCGGGCGGTCTGAAGAGGATGGTCACCGAGCAGCTCGCCGAGATCGACGCGCGCGAGGTCAACTCCATCCCGCTGTTCACCGACAGCGCCGGGCGCGAGGTGGTGGTCCGGGTCGGCCGGTACGGCCCGTACCTGCAGCGGTCGGCGCCCGGCGCGGCGCAGCCTTCCGGCTCGTCAGCGGACGGCAACGGCAACGGCGGCGACCGCGCCACGCTGCCGGAGGGCATCGCGCCCGACGAGCTGACCCCGGAGAAGGTGGAGGAGCTCTTCCTCGGCGGCGGGGGCGAACGCAAGCTCGGCGAGCACCCGGAGACCGGCGAGCCGGTCGTGGTCAAGTCCGGCCGGTTCGGGCCGTACGTGTCGACCGGCGACCGCAACGCCTCGCTGCTGCGCTCGCAGTCCCCGGACAGCATCACGCTGGCCGACGCGCTCAAGCTGCTGTCGCTGCCCCGGCTGGTCGGCCGCGACCCGGAGGGCAACGAGATCTTCGCCGCCGCCGGCCGCTACGGTCCGTATGTCAAGCGCGGCGACGACTTCCGGTCGCTGGAGTCCGAGGACCAGATCTTCACGATCACCCTGGACGAGGCACTGGCCCTGCTCGCCGCGCCGAAGACCCGCCAGCGCCGGGCGCCCGCGCCGCCGCTGCGGGAGCTGGGCAACGACCCGCTGACCGACAAGCCGCTGGTCATCAAGGACGGCCGGTTCGGCCCGTACGTGACCGACGGCGAGACGAACGCCTCGCTGCGGCGCAGCCAGAGCGTGGAGGAGCTGACGCTCGAAGAGGCCAGCCAGATGCTGGCCGAGAAGCGGGCGAAGGGCCCGGCGCCGCGCAAGAAGGCGACCGCGGCCAAGAAGACGAGCACGACGGCCAAGAAGACCAGCGCGGCGGCCAAGAAGACCAGCGCAGCCAAGAAGGCCGGCGCGGCGGCAACGAAGGCGACGGCGAAGAAGGCGGCGGCCAAGAAGGCAACGCCGGCGAAGGCCCAGTCGAAGTCCTGACCCGGCCGCGCCGGGCGTCCGCTCGGCTACCGCCCGCGTGCCGTGTCGTCGCGGCGGCGCTGGAGGAAGGCTCGCTCGGCGGCGTTGCCGGTCAGGCGGAGCGCCTCGTCGTACGCGATGCTGGCTTCTTCCCGCCGGCCGAGGCGCCGCAGCAGATCCGCGCGGGTGGCGTGGTAGAGGTGGTACCGCTTGAGGTCCAGCGCGTCAACCGCGGCGAGGGCAGGTCCGGGGCCTGCGACCTCGGCGAGCGCGACCGCGCGGTTGAGCGCCACGACCGGGGTGGGCGCCACCGCCATGAGCTGGTCGTACAGCGCCAGGATCTGGCGCCAGTCGGTGTCCGCCGCGGTCGGCGCGTCCGCATGGACGGCGTTGATCGCGGCCTGGATCTGGTACGGGCCGGGTTGGTTGCGCCGCAGGCAGGCCCGCACCAGGTCCTGGCCTTCCGCGATGAGCGCCCGGTCCCAGCGGGTGCGGTCCTGGTCGGCGAGGAGCACCAGCTCGCCGTTCGGGCCGGTGCGCGCGGGCCGGCGTGCCTGGATCAGCAGGAGCAGCGCGAGCAGGCCGAGCACCTCCGGCTCGTCGGGCATGAGGTCGGCGAGGAGCCGGGCCAGCCGGATCGCCTCGGCGCACAGGTCCTCCCGGACCAGCGCCGCCCCGGAGCTCGCCTCGTACCCCTCGTTGAAGATCAGGTACAGCACGGCGAGCACCGGGCGTAGCCGGTCCGGCAGCTCCGCCTCGCCTGGTACCCGATAGGGGATCTTCGCGGCCTTGATTTTCGCCTTCGCCCGGACCAGGCGCTGGGCCATCGTGGCCTCCGGAACCATGAAGGCCCGGGCGATCTCCGCGGTCTCCAGCCCGCCGAGCAGCCGCAGGGTCAACGCGGTCTGCACCGTAGGAGCCAGCGCGGGGTGGCAACAGGTGAAGATCAACCGGAGCCGGTCGTCGTACACGGGGCTCACCTCGTCATCCATCTCGGCGGGATTGCGGAAGGAGGCGTCGGTACCGGCGTGGACCAGCGCCGCCTGGGCGTGGCGGTACCCGCGCGAGGACTCCCGGCGCAGCCAGTTGATCGCCCAGTTCCGGCCGGTCGTGATGATCCAGCCGGCCGGGCTGGGCGGCAGGCCGGTGCTCGGCCATCGCTGCACCGCGGCGGTGAAGGCCTCCTGGACCGCCTCCTCGGGTTGGTCGTTGTCGCCGAGGAGGCGCACCAGGCTGGCGACCGCCCGGCCGTACTCCGCCCGGAAGATCCGCGCGATCTCCGCCGGGTCGAGGGCCGTCACGACCTGGTCAGGCCTCGGGCTCGTCCTGGAATGGCCGCACCTCGACCGGGCGCTTGCAGGCCCGGCTGGCCCGGCCGGCCAGCGCCAGCGCGGCGTCCAGGTCGGGTGCCTTGACCACCCAGAAGCCGCCGAGGTGCTCCTTCGTCTCGGCGAACGGGCCATCGGTGGTGACCACGTCGCCGTCCTGGTAGCGCACGACGGTGGCGGTCGTCGGCGGGTGCAGCCCGCCCGCGAACACCCAGGCGCCACTGGCCTGCAGTTCCTTGTTGAAGGCGCCGACGTCCCGGTACGCCTGCTCCATCACCTCCGGCGCCGGCGCCGGCTCACCCTCGATCATGTGTACGGACAGTAGGTACTGCGCCACGGTAAGTCCTTCCCCTTCCGGGCCGGTTCCCGGCCGGCCCGAACTCATCGGTTCACCCTCTACACAAACGCCACGCCGCCGGATCGACAGCGGCGCCGGAAAAATTTCAGCGGATCTTGCGCCGGATGGCTCACGGCCGCGGTGAGCTGGCTGACCGGGCCCCAGATGGGGTACGGCTCAGGCTGAGCGAGGAGCGGGGTCGAGGAGCTGAGCCATGGTGCGGGTGCTGGTTACGGGGGCGTCGGGCTTCATCGCGGGCCACGTGATCAGGGAACTTGTCGGGGCCGGGTACGCCGTGCGCGGCACCGTGCGGGGCAGAGCCGCCGGGGCCACGGTCGCTCACCTGCCGGACTCGGTCGAGCTGGTGCGGGCCGACCTCAACCGGGACGAGGGGTGGGCCGAGGCGGTGGCCGGCTGCCAGTACGTCATGCACGTCGCCTCACCGTTTCCCGCCCGGGTCCCGCGCCACGAGGATGAGGTGGTCCGGCCGGCCGTGGAGGGTACGCTGCGGGTCCTGCGGGCGGCCGCAGACAGCGACACCGTCGCGCGGGTCGTGCTCACCTCGTCGACCGCCGCGGTTACCTACGGCGACGACTACCACCGCATGCCTGTCCTCACCGAACGGAATTGGTCAGATCCCGAGCACTGCACCGCTTATCCGAAAAGCAAGACGCTCGCCGAGCGCGCGGCGTGGGACTTCGCCGCCGCCGAGCCGCGCGTGGAGCTGGTGGTGGTCAATCCCGGGCTGGTCCTCGGGCCGGTGCTGCGGCGGCGGTCGACCACATCGACGGATCTCGTCCGGATGCTGCTTTGCCGCAGCGTGCCCGGCTCGCCGCGGCTCGCCTTCGCGCCCGTCGACGTGCGCGACGTCGCCGTCGCCCACCGGCTCGCCATGCAGCGCCCGGAGGCGGCCGGCAAGCGGTACATCCTCGCCGGAGAGGAAATGTGGATGCAGGACATCGCCAAGGTGCTGGCCGACGAGTTCAACCCCAGGGGCTACCACGTCCCGACCGGACGTGTCCCGTATTGGCTAATGTGGACTATCGGGCGGTTCAGCCCGACCATCCGCTCCGGGCTCGGGCTGATCGGCCGGCCGCAGCGCGTCTCCGCCCGGCAGGCCGAGCAAGACCTCGGCTGGTCCATGCGACCGGTCCGGGAGTCGATTGTCGACACTGGATGGAGCTTGATCGAGCACGGGTTGGTACCGGCGCGCGGCCGCTAGTCAGGAGCCGAGGACCCGGTCCAGGTAGGGGTTGGCGAAGACCCGGCCCGGGTCGAGGCGGTCGCGGACGGCCAGGAAGTCGTCGAAGCGGGGGTAGGCCGGGCGCAGCGACTCGGCGTCGCGGTAGTGCAGCTTGCCCCAGTGCGGCCGCCCCTCCAGCGGCGTGACGATCTGCTCGAACGCCCGGAAGTACGGCTCGTACTCGGCGCCGACGTACTGGTGTATCGCGATGTAGGCCGAGTGCCGGTCGTACCCGTGCGAGAGCCAGATGTCGTCCGGGCCGGTGAACCGGATCTCCACCGGGAACTGCACCTTGAACGGCAGTCGCTCCACCAGCCGACGCAGTTCGGCGAAGGCGTGCGGCAGTGCGGCGCGCGGGATCCCGTACTCCATCTCCACGAAGCGGACCCGCCGGGGAGTACAGAAGACCCGGTCTGAGCGAGCCGTGTACTCGCGCGCCGACAGCGCCCGCGCGGAGATCGCGCTGATCGCCGGTACGGCGGCCGGGATCCGGCGGCCGAGACGGCACACCCCACCGAAGACCGTGTTGGACAGGAACTCGTCGTCCAGCCATGCCCGCCACCGCGGCAGTGGGCGGTCGTCGGCCGGCACCCGGTTGTTCCGCTTGACCTGGACCCGGTCGGTGTACGGGAACCAGTACAGCTCGAAGTGGTCGTTGGACTCGATCATCGCGTCCAGCTCGGCGAGCACCTGGGCCAGCTTCATCGGGCGCTCGTCGGCGTGCAGCACGAACGCGTCCACGCAGCGCAGGGTCACCTCGGTGATCACGCCGAGGGCGCCGAGGCCGACCCGGGCCGCGGCGTACACGTCGGGGCGTTCGGTCGCCGAGCAGTGGATGACCTCGCCGGTCCCGGTGACCAGGGTGAGCGCCTCGACGAAGGTGGACAGGCAGCCGAAGCCGGCGCCCGTGCCGTGCGTACCGGTGGAGATGGCCCCCGCGATGGTCTGCTTGTTGATGTCGCCGAGGTTGGGCATGGCCAGGCCGCGCGCCGCGAGCACCTCGGCGAGGTCGGCCAGCACCATCCCCGCCTGCACCGTCACCGACCGCCCGTCCACCGATACCAGGCCGCTCATCCGGTCCAGCTCCACCCGCAGGTCGTCGGCGCGCGCGATGTCGGTGAACGAATGCCCGGAACCGACCGGCTTGACCCGCCTTCCCTGTGCGGCGGCCTGCCGGACGAGCGCGACCAGCTCGTCGGGAGTGGACGGTCGGGCGACCGCCGCGGTGGAGCGCTGGTTGCCGGCCCAGTTCTGCCAGGCGGAGGCGTGCGCCGGTGGCGCGGTCGTCGGCAATGGGCACCCCCAGCTCGGTGAACGCGAGTAGCCTTCATATCAGCCCGCGGCGGCGCGGTAAAGAGGCGTGGCAAAGAGCGGCACCCCACCGACGCTTCCCGTTCCGGGTACAGTTTCGGTTCCGGTTGTCGGGCACAGTTTGTCCATCATCAATAGGTGACCTGGAAAGGGGAGGGCCCCTGGTGTCCACGTCGACCCTCACGATGGGACCGCTTCGTCGCGTACCGGTGCAGGGGCGGAGCGTCGCCCGGGTCCAGCGCATGCTCGACACCTGCGCGGTACTGGTCGACGAGGTCGGGTACGAGGGCTTGAGCACCACGCTGCTGGCCGAGCGGGCCGGGGTGGCGATCGGCTCGGTCTACCAGTTCTTCCCGGACAAGCGGGCCGTCGTGCAGGCGCTGACGCTGCGCAACCTGGAGGCGTACCTGCAGCGCCTCGGGGTGCGCTTCGGTGAGGTGGCGTTCGACCACTGGTGGGACGGCGTGGACGCGGCGATCGACGAGTACATCGCCATGCACCGCTCGGTTCCCGGCTTCCGGACGCTGCACTTCGGCGACGTGGTGGACGTGCACCTGCTCGACGAGGAGCTGGACAACAACGGTGTGATCGCGGACCGGATCGCGCGGCTGCTGGTGGCCCAGTTCAGCGAGCCGGCCAGCGGCACCGGTGGGCCCGGCCGGCAGATCGACGTGTCGCGGCTGCGGTTCGCGCTGACCATCGCGGTGGAGGCGGCGGACGCGCTGATCAAGCTGGCGTTCCGCCGGGATCCGGACGGCGACGAAGCGGTGCTCACCGAGGCGAAGGCGCTCATCCGGGAGTACCTGCACCGCCACGTGGAGACCTAGCTCGCTACAGGAAGGCGTGGCCCTCGCCGCGGTAGGTCTTGACCGTCTCCTCGACCTGCGAGCCGTTGACCAGGTGCAGCTCGGCAACCCGTTCGCACAGCTCACCCGCCTTGGCGTGGCGGAAGAACACCCGGTCGCCGACGCGCAGCCGGTCGGCGGCGGCGCCGGCCAGCGGCGTCTGCACCTCTCCCGCGCCCTCGGTCGGGATCAGCCGCAGGCCGGCCGGCAGCCACGGCGTGGGCAGCCGGCTCGGCGCCGCCGGCCCGGACGCCACCCATCCGCCGCCGAGCACCGTCACGATTCCCGGCGCCGGCCTGCGCACCACCGGCAGGGCGAAGAACGCCGAGGGGATCGGCTGCCATGCCCGGTACGCGTCGAAGAGGGCGGGGGCGTACAGGCCCGACCCCGCGGTCACCTCGGTCACCGCCGGATCCGCTGCGGTCGCCGTCACGCTGCCGGTGCCGCCGCCGTTGACGAACTCCAGGTCAGCCTCGGCGCGGACCGCGGCCACCGCGGCGCCGCGGCGCTCCAGCAGTTCCAGGTACGACCGCCGCTGCATGGCACGGATCACCGCGCCGCGCAGCCGCGCCCCGGGCGGCGCATCGCCGATCCCCGCGATCTGCGCTTCGTACGCCATCAGTCCGACCAGCCGGAACCCAGGCCGCCGGGCGATGTGCGCGGCCAGCCGGCCGGCGGCCGCGGCCGAGTGCACCGGTGAGCGACGTGCCCCGATGTGCAGCCGGCCACCGGGGCCGCCGCGCAGCGGCCGCCACGCGGCGTCCAGCTCCAGGCAGACGCGTAGCGCCGGCCGCCGGCCGGGTGCGACCACGTCGTCGACCAGGTCCAGCTGTGCCGGGTCGTCGACCATCAGCGTCACGGCGGCGGCCAGCTCCGGGTCCGCGGCGAGCACGGCGAGGCTGTCCCGGTCCGCGGTGGGGTACCCGACCAGTACGTCGCCGCAGGTGCCGGTGCGGACCAGCCAGATCGCCTCGGCCAGGGTGTATGCCATGACCCCGCGCCAGCCCGGCCGGGCCAGTACCCGGTCCAGCAGCGCCCGGCAGCGCACCGACTTGCTGGCCACCCGCAGCGGCTTGCCACCGGCCCGATCGGCCAGGGACGCCGCGTTGCGGTCGAACGCCGCCAGGTCCACCAGGGCGTACGGCGGCTGCAGGTGCCCGGTCGCGGCGAGGTACCGGGTCAGCTGGTCGCCCCGGTCGGCGGCCCGGCCGGCCGGACGCGGCGGCGAGTTGACGGACACAGGTGAACGCTAGCGGCTGGTCGGCTAACGCGAAACTCCCTCAATAAATCTGCGCGAGCGGAGCATTACGCTGGCTCGGCAACCTGGACGCAGCCGTGTGGGTACCCTCGCACAATCCCTGGCCAGCGCCAATGAGCAGGCCGTACGCGGCTAGAGTGAGCGTGGGAGACCTCCGGAGGTAGTGCCATCGCAACGAACGACACCGACGGGTCCGGCGACCGGCACGCCCGCCAGTCGCCCATGGCGACCTCGCCCAGGCGCGGTGCGTCCGACCCGCGCGGCGGCGGCAACGTCGCCGACCTTTCCGGCCTCGGGGAGTTGCGGGCGCTGCTGCGTATCCGGGCGTTCCGTCGCCTCTGGGGCGTGCTGGGGTTCTCGTCGCTGGGCGACTGGCTCGGCCTGCTCGCCACCTCCACCTTCGCCGCCAACCAGGTCAGCAGCTCGGCCGCGAAAGGCCTGGCGTTCGGCTCGGTGATCGCGGTGCGCCTGCTACCAGGGCTGGTGCTCGGCCCGGTGGCCGGCGTGGTGGCGGACCGCTTCGACCGGCGGTACACCATGGTCATCTGCGACGTGATCCGCTTCCTGCTCTTCGCCTCCATCCCCACCGTCGGGCTGGTCAGCGGAAACGCCGCCCTGGTGGTCGGCTGGGCGGCGGTCGCCACGTTCATCATCGAGACCGTCGGCATGGCCTGGGCGCCGGCCAAGGACGCCTCGGTGCCCAACCTGCTGCCCAAGGCCCGGCTGGAGATCGCCAACCAGCT
>JADGHA010000057.1 GCA_019689695.1 Micromonosporaceae bacterium
CGGACCTGCCCGACCCGGCCCGATACCCCGAGCCACCGCTGCGCCCGCCCAAGGAGTGGGTGTCCAGGGTGGGAGGCACCTGGGCGCACGCGTGGATGCCCAGCCCGCTCGGCTCTCCAGCATCCCGGACGCCAGCGGCGCGAGGCTGAGTACCGCGCTTGCGGCACGGCGCTCGCGCCTGCCGGACGTTCGCGCGAGCTCAGCGCGCCTTCTGGCACACCCACCCGTCGGGCAGCTCCCCGGAGTCGAGGAAGGCCAGCAGCTGTCCGGTCGCCGACGCCGTCAGCACGGCGTCGGCCTGCGGGTAGAGGACCTTCTCTTCCTTCAGGTTGTGATGCAGGAGCTGGGTGGCGAGTTGCCGGCACAGGGCGTCGGCGTCGCCACCGGCGCGAAGGTCGCCTTCGATGGCGTCGAGCGTCTGCCAGATCTGGGCGTGCTCGCGCAGCATGACGAGGATCGGAGCCACGAGTCCCGCTTCGCGCAACGGCGGGAACAGGAACTCCTCCTCCAGGTAGATGTGGCGGCGGAGCGCGCGGATGGCGCGGGACAAGGCGGCCTGGCCCTCGTCGCCGGACCCCTGCCGGGCCGAAAAGGCCTCAACTCCTTCATCGATCTCGCGGTGCTCCCGTTCCAGAGCCGCCGCCAGGGTCTGGGTCTCCATGTCCGCCACCTCGATACCGTGCTGAGCGCTGCCGTGCCGACCCTCCGATAATAAATACAAGCTGCGCTCGTAACAAAGGTGGGTAACCGCCGAGGTGCTGCTCCCCGAGCCGCGTGATCGGGATGCCCCCGTCAGGGTGATGGTCGTCAGCGGGCGATTGTGTCCCGCGGACGAGGTGCACGGTCGGGGCATGGTCCGCAGCTGGCACCGGGGTGCGAGTCGCTCGGTGATCGTGGCCGGTGGTATCTGCTGGGTGCTGACGGTCGTCTACCTGGTCGCGCAGCCGATCGTCGCGGCCGCTTGGGCGCACCCGGCGTACGACTTCGGCGCGAACCCGATCAGCGATCTGGGCAACACCACGTGCGGTGAGTACATCAGCCCTCAGGGCCACACCCGCGAAATCTGCTCTCCCCGGCACCTGGTGATGAACGTGGCGTTCGCTGCCGGCGGGGTGCTGACCGCGGCCGGCGCGCTGCTGACCTGGCGCTGGTGGCCGGGGCGCACGGCCAGCAGAGCCGGGCTCGGCTGCGTGGCGGCGGCCGGTGCGGGAGGGGTGCTCGTCGGGTGTGCCCCGGAGAACGTCAACCTGCCGGTGCACGCGGCCGGCGCTCTGCTCCAGGTGCCCGGCGCGGCCGGGATGGTGCTGGCGGGGATCGGCTCTGCCGGCGTCACCGGGCGGGCGCGCTGGTTCAGCATCGTCTGGGGGGCCATCGCGGTCGTCGCGTGCCTGCTCTATCTCGGTGGCGTCCATCCCGTACTCGGTTCGGGTGGGATGGAACGGGTCGCCTTCGACACGCTGACCGTCTGGACGGTCGTACTCGGTGGCCTGGTTCTGCACCATCCGGTCCGGATCCCGCCCGCGCGAGCCGGGTAGCTGAGAACATCCGGCGCGCCCGCCCGCATCAGCGATGGCGCACCGCACCCTGCCGACGCCGGGCCAGACCATGCAGCTCGAGCCGGCCGACGCCCGCCGGCAGGGCGGGATCGACCACCGGATCCGGATCGCCGGGTCGCAGCCCGAGCAGGACGCGCAGCATGAGCAGTGGAGCGCCGGTCGCCCACGCCTGTGGTGATGCGGCGTCCGGGTAGGGCACCGGCGTCGGGGCCACCCGGCGGTCCTCCCCGCTGAAGCACTCGGGCAGGCGGTGATTGAAATGGACAGCCGCGTCCAGGATGGACACCGCCAGACGGGTCGCCTCCGGCCGGTGCCCGTAGCCGGCCAGGCCCATCGCGATCAGCGAGTTGTCGTGCGCCCAGACGGTGCCCCGGTGGTAGGCGAGCGGGTTGTAGGCCGGCTCGGCCGACGACATCGTCCGGACGCCCCATCCGGAGAACAGCGCCTCGCCCAGCAGGTGCGCCACCACCGGCTCGACCCGTTCGTCGGCGACGATGCCGCTCCACAAAAGGTGCCCGATGTTGGAGGTGAGAGTCGGGACCGGATGTTTCTCGCCGTCCAGCGCGAACGCGTAGTGGCCGCGGTCGGCGAGCCAGAAGTCGCGGTTGAAGCGGTCCTTCAGCTCGGCCGCCGCCCGGTCGAGCCGGTCGGCCAAGGCGTCGTCCCGCCAGATCTCCCGGGCGAGCCGCGCGGTGCGGCGCCGGGCGTCGTACGCGTACCCCTGCAGCTCGCAGGTCGCCCTGGGCAGCGGCGCGAGCCGTCCGTCCGGGTAGACGACCGAGTTGGGAGAGTCCTTCCAGCACTGGTTCTGCAAGCCGTGCGACCAGGTACGGGTGCGGTACTCTACGTAGCCGTCTCCATCGAGATCGCCGTACTGCTCCAGCCACGACAGGGCGGCGCGGGCGGCGCCCTCGAGCTCGTGGACCAGTCCCGTGTCGCCCGTCCACGCCTCGTACTCGTCGAGCAGGATGAGGAACAACGGGGTCGAGTCGGCCGAGCCGTAGTACGGCGACTGCGGCCATTCGCGGAAGTACGCGAGCTCGCCCTCCCGGAGCTCGTGCAGGATCTTTCCCGGTTCGGCGTCACGGAAGTCGTCCATCCGGTCGGCCTGCCACGCGGCGAGCGCCCGCAGCGTGCTACGGGCCAGCTCGGGCACGAACGGCAGCGCCTGGTAGCAGGTGATCAGGCTGTCCCGCCCGAACAGGGCCATGTACCAGGGCAGCCCGGCGGCGGGTACCGACGATCGGGGCGCCTTGTCCGGGTAGTAGCGCAGGCCGGCCAGGTCGACCAGGCTGCGGTGGTAGGTGTCCGCCACCTGCACCCAGTCGGTCTCCAACCGGGGCGTCGAGGCGAGCCATTCATCCAGGTTCTGGTCCATGTTCGGCTCGCGCCGCGGCACCGGCCGGTGCAGCACGGTCTCGGTGGCCACGGCGACCTCCAGATCGACCGTCCAGGACGAGCCGGGTGGCACGGTCGCCTGGAAGGTGGCCGACTCCGTGGTCAGGAACGCCCCCGGCGCGCGGATGCGGGTGTAGCGGCGGAAGTCGTCCCGTTCGTAGCCGAGGACCACCTCGTCCGCTTCGACCCTGCGGAAGGTCGGGCCGTTGGCGGGCAGGCGGTGCTTGGTGTGGAACAGGTCGGCGAAGTCGGCGCCGAACGCCACGGTGAGCACGACCGGCAGGTCCTGGCCGCTTCGGTTGTTCACGGTCAGTTGCTCGTGCAGACCTCGGGAGAGACGGCGGCGCCGCACCAGCGACGCGACGGGCGCGGCGGGCGCGGCGGCGCTCTCCTCCACCAGGTAGAAGTACGCCTCGTCGTACTCGGTGTTCATCGCGGTGAGCGCATGCAGCTGCCGGCCGTTCAGGCGCGCCTGCCACAGCGACAGGTGCCGCGTGTCCCGGTAGTACAGTCCCTCGGAACGGCCGGGGCCGGAGGCCACGTCTCCGTCGAGATCGCTGACAAGGAAGGTGCTGCCGTCGAGGAGACGGATGTCTCGCTCACCGATGCTGTCCACAGCCAACCTCGCGTCCGCCGACAACCGGCCTGTAACCCTGGCCGCCCACTCCAAACACGCCCACCGGCCATGATCACCGTGACGCGACCACCGGCGAGCCGCCGGACGAGCCCGGGCCGGAGGCCGCGGCGGTGACCACATCCCGCGGGTAGCTCCGGCGGCTGACCAGGACGATCGCCGCGTTGGCGAACAGCGGCGCCAGCATGATCAGGAAGGCGTCGCGCAGGCCGGCCGCCCGATGGGCGGAGCCGCCCAGCAGGTCGGCGACGAACCCGAACACGGCCGGTGCGACCCCCTCGGCGGCGAGCCGCAGCACCGTGCGTACGCTCTCGGCGCGCCCCCACAGCTGGCCGGGCACGATGTCCAGCCGGGCGGCGTCCAGGGGCGGGTTGGCCGCGGCCAGGAACGCGGCCGCCAGGGTGAACAGCGCCAGCGCGGGCCAGACCGCGGTCAGCAGCAGGCCGGGGGCGAACAGCACCGCCGCGGTCCCGTACCCGACCGCCGGCAGGACCACCCGTACGGTCGGATAGCGCGGGACAGCGCGGTCGGCGAGCCGACCACCGGCCAGCGTGCCGGCCAGCGCCCCCAGGCCGATGACGAGGACGAGGACGGTGACCAGTCCGCGCGCCAGCGCGTAGTGCTGGACCACGAAGACCACCGCGAAGGTGCGCAGGCCGGCGAAGAAGAAGTACCCGATGGACGAGGCCACGATCAGTGACCGGACGGTGGGGATGCGCAGGACATAGCGCGCCGCCGCCCACCAGGACAGCTCGTTCGGGTCAGCCCGCAAGACCCGGTCGTCGGCGGGCCTGGCTCCCCGACCCGCCAGAACCGCCCGGGTGTCCGGGTCCGACCGATCCAGCCCGCGGCGAGGCCGGCCGGCGTCCCTGCCGTCCCCGCCCCGCTCCGGGCGTAGCCAGCTGGTCCCACCCCGGGCCGGCTCGGGCAGTAGCCGCCACAGCGCGGCGGCCATCACCAGGCTCGCCACGGCGAGCAGGAAGAACGGTGCGCGCCAGGAGAGCGCGAGAGCGATGTCGCCACCGAGCAGCAGGCCGATGCCGGCCCCGGCGATCTCACCGGTGAGCACCCAGCCGTACGCCCGGGCCCGGTCCTCGGGCGGGAAGAGATCGCCGACCAGCGAGGCGACCACCGGGCCGGCGCCCGCGACGGCGGCGCCCAACGCGAGCCGGGACAGCAGCAGCCACAGGTAGCTGGTGGCCAGCCCGCCGGCGACCAGGGCCACGCCCCATACCACGATGGTCGCCGCCAGCAGCCGTACCCGCGCGGTCCGGTCGGCGAGCGCGCCGGCCACCGGTGCCGCCAGCGCGCCGATGCCGGAGGAGACGGTGGCGAGCAGGCCGAGCTGGGTGTGGCTGATGCCCAGGTCCGCCTCCAGCGGCGCGGCGACGGCACCGATCGTGCCGCTGTCCGCCGAGTTGAGCGCCAGCACCCCGGCGAAGAGCAGCACCACCCGGGTCCGGGCGGGCCCGCCGAAGAACGCCGTGAGCCGGGCGAGCCACCGGCTCGCCGGCACGCGCGCATCACCTTCGTCGGCACCGATGGTCGGCTACCTCTCGCTGATCGCTGATGTCGCCGCATTACCCAGGTGTCACCGCTGCGATACCCGGCCGGCCCGCCTACCGCGACCAACCCGTAGGCGCGTGGAGATCTGCGAGTCCAGCCGGGCTGTTTGCCGTCGCGCGGCAACGGGTAGGGCCGCAGAGGCGGGGAGATGAGGAGAGCGCTGATGAAGCAGATCGTGGGCGAGAGCCTCGCGCGCCGGCTGGTGGCGTGGGGCGTGGACACGGTGTTCGGCCTGCCGGGCGACGGCATCAACGGCCTGATGGAAGGGTTCCGTCGCTGCCAGGACGAGATCCGGTTCGTCCTGGTGCACCACGAGGAGGCGGCCGCGTTCATGGCCACCGGGTACGCCAAGGCGACCGGCAGGCTGGGCGTGTGCGCGGCCACGTCCGGCCCCGGCGCGATCCACCTGCTGAACGGGCTGTACGACGCCAAGCTGGACGGCGTGCCGGTGCTCGCCATCACCGGCATGCAGGAGACGTCGGTGTTGGGCACGCACTACCAGCAGGAGGTGCACCTGGACCGGCTCTACCAGGACGTGGCCGGCTACAACCTGATGATCACCAACCCCCAGCAGATGCCGGCGGTGGTCGACCTGGCGGTGCGCAACGCATTGAGCAAGCGGACGGTTGCCCACCTGACGTTCCCGAACGATATCCAGGTCGCCCCGGTGGACGAGGACCCGTACCGGCACATCGCGCCGGCGAACTCGCCGGCCACCGCGGCGGTCTACCGGCCCCGGATGCTGCCCGCCGACCCCGAGGACCTGCGCCTGGCCGCGGATGTGCTCAACGCCGGCAGCAAGCCGGCGATGCTGGTGGGAGTGGGCGCACTGCACGCCCGGGACGAGGTGCTGGCGGTCGCGGACAAGCTGGGCGCCCCGATCGTCAAAACGCTGCCCGGCAAGGCGGTGGTACCTGACGACCATCCACTCACGACCGGCGGGCTCGGGCTGCTGGGGACCAAGCCGTCGGAGGAGCTGATGGAGGAGTGCGACACGCTGCTCATGGTCGGCACCTCGTTCCCGTACACCAAGCACCTGCCCAAGCCGGGGCAGGCACGGGTGGTGCAGATCGACATCGACCCGACCCGGGCCGGGCTGCGGCTGCCCACCGAGGCGCCGGTGGCCGCCGACGCCAAGCTGGCCCTGCGCGACCTCCTTCCGCTGCTGCGTGCCGGCGACCGCAGCTTCCTGCAGCAGTACCAGTCCAAGATGGAGCGCTGGCGGTCGGACATGGCCGCGCTCGAGGACTCCCGGCGGGACCCGATCGCGCCGCAGTACCTGATGTCCTGTGTGGACGATTTTGCCGCGGACGACGCCATCCTCACCACCGACTCCGGCACCATCGCCACGTGGGCCGCCCGGCACTGGACCATCCGCGGCGACCGGCAGTTCTACCTGTCCGGCAACCTGGCCACCATGGCGCCCGGGCTGCCGTACGCGATCGCCGCGCAGCACGCGTACCCCGGCCGGCAGGTCATCGCGTACGTCGGTGACGGCGGCTTCGCGATGCTCATGGCCGAGTTCCTCACCGCGGTCCGGCACGAGCTGCCGATCAAGGTCATCGTGAACAACAACAACTCCTTCGGCCAGATCCTGTGGGAGCAGATCATCCTCGGCTACCCGGAGTACCGGGTGCGCCACGAGGGGCCGGAGGGCGACTTCGCCGCGTGGGCGAGGGCGTGCGGCGGGCACGGGACGAAGGTCACCCGCCCGTCCGCGGTCGCGCAGGCCGTGCGCGACGCGCTGGCGCATCCGGGCCCGGCGCTGGTGGACTGCGACGTCAACCCGGACGAGCCGCCGATGCCTGGCAAGGTCGCCTACGACCAGGCCAAGCACTTCACCGAGGCCTTCCTGCGCGGGCAGCCGCACAAGGCGGCCACCCTGGCCACGGTGGCCCGGGACAAGATCAACCAGCTCGTGTCGTGATGGGACGCCGAACGCGCGCATCCGCGCCAACCCGCATCCTGCACGCGGTTCGCGAGCGGGCCGTCACCGCTGCCGGGGCGGTGGCCGGAACGGCGGTGGAGCCCAAAGTGGGCGCGCGGAAGCTGGTGTCGGCGATGCCGTGGCGCGGGCTGGGGGTCGCCGGCATGGCCTTCGCCACGGGTTTCCTCGCCGGTCGCCAGCTCCGCAACGGCCTGCTGGCCCGCGGTCGCGACGCCGGTGCTGGAGCGGGCCAGTAGCGGTGCGCGGACGTGGACGGGGGCTGCGATGAGTGAGGGCCGGGCGGGCGACGGCCGCGTCGCGAACGACGATCTGGGCCGGCGCCTGGCCAATGACATGCTCGAGGTGGGCCGGCAGGAACTGGCCAGGCTGCGCGAGGACCTGGTCGGCCAGCCGCGCCCGGCGCTGACCGGGCTGGTCCTGGTCGCCGCGGCCGCCGGCAGCGCGGTGATGGCGGCGGCCAGCGCGACGGCGGCCGCGCTGCGCCTGCTGGAGCTGGTGTTGCCCCGCCGGCTCGCGGCGCTCGCGCTGACCGCCGGGTACGCCGGCGGATCCATCGTCCTGCTGCGGCAAGCGCTCCAGAAGCTGGACGCCGCGGGTGGTGGGTCCCAACGCCTGGCCAGGCAGGTGCGGCAGGTCATGCCCAGCTGAACCCGCCGCACAGCGCTGGTCTCGCCGCGTAGCGGCGCGCCGCCGCCTTCGCCACCACCTGACCGCCTTACCCACCGCGATCGCCGGTGACGCGATGGTCGAAGGCTGCGGTCTCGCGCCCGGCGCCGAGGCGGTACGCCTTGTGCGGCCGGTGGTAGGGGACCGGCGCCGGACTTACGGTGCGACCTACCGGGTACGCGCAGCAGGTGCGCTTGTGGGATGAACGAGGGCATCGCCCCGCCGCGCTGCGGCTGGCGATCGCGGCCGCGGTCGGCCTCGCGGGTGGGGTGACCGCCGACTACCTCGGGCCACCGATCGAGGCCGCGCTCGTCGGGTGGGACCTGACGGCGCTGACCTACCTGGTGCTCACCTGGCCGGCGATTTGGCGGATGGACGGCCACCGGACCCGGCGGCTGGCCGTGGCGGAGGACCAGACCCGCGGATGGACCGACGCTCTGCTGTTCATCGCGGCGGTCTCGAGCCTGCTCGGGCTCGGCTTGCTGCTGGTGGTCAACGCCCGGGGCGGCGACGCGCCGCTCCAGGCCCTCGGCGTCGGCCTCGCCGGAGTCCTGCTCTCGTGGGCGCTGATCCACACGATCTACACGTTGCGGTACGCCCGGTTGTTCTACGAGGAGGAGCGCGGCGGCATCGACTTCCATCAGCAGCATCTGCCGGCGTACTCCGACTTCGCCTACGTGGCTTTCACGGTCGGGATGACCTTCCAGGTATCCGACACCGATCTGACCACCCGGCCGATGCGGGCCACGGTGCTGCGGCACGCCCTTGTCTCCTACCTGTTCGGCGCGGTCATCGTCGCGACGACCATCAACCTGCTGGCCCAGCTCGCCCGGTAACGTCACGGCGTCGCGGGTCCGGCGGCCCGGGCGAGGCCGGGACGCCGCGTGCGAACTACAGCGGCACGCACCACTCGATGATCGTGCCGCTGGGCTCGGCGGGGCGGATGTCGAAGGTGCCGCCGTGGCGGGCGGCGCGCTGGCGCATGTTGGCCAGCCCGCCGCGCTCCTGTGCGCCTGCCGCACCCACGCCGTTGTCGGCGATGCCCACCAGCAGGCGGCCGTCGCCGACCTGGACCCGGACCGTGGCCGCGCTGGCCCTGGCATGCCGGGCCACATTGGACAGTCCTTCACGGACCACGGCGAGCAGGTCCGGCCGGAGGTCGTCGGGCACCGCGCTGTCCACCGGGCCGGTCAGCTCCAGCGCCGGGCGGAAACCCAGCGGCCGGGCCGCGCCGTCGACCATCTCGCGCAGGTCGGTGCGCAGCGTCGCCGACATCGGGGTGCGCAGCTCGAAGATGGCGGTGCGGATGTCGCGGATGGTGGTGTCCAGGTCGTCCACGGCGGTGCTGATCCGGGCGGCCAGCTCGGGACGGACGGCGAGCTGGGTGGCGGTCTGCAGGTGCAGGCCGGTGGCGAACAGCCGCTGGATGACCACGTCGTGCAGGTCGCGGGCGATGCGCTCGCGGTCCTCCAGCACCGCCAGCAGCTCGCGCTCCTCCTGGGCGCGGGCGCGCTCGAGGGCCAGCGCGGCCTGGCCGGCGAATCCGGTGAGCATGGACACGTCGTCGTCGACCGGCCGGCTGTGCTCCGGCGACTGGGCGACCACGAGCACGCCGTGCAGGGTCTCGGCGGCGGCCAGCGGCGCCACCACCGCCGGCCCGGTGACCAGCGGCACCGGCCACGGGGCCGCCTTGCCCAGGTCCTCCAGGACCAGGGTGCCGCTGTCGGCGAACGCGGTCTCCGCCAGCGGCAACACGGTGCCGGCCAGGTCCGTGCCGTCCGCGGAGTCGGCCACCTCGACGGTGAGTTGCCCGGCCTCGTCGTCGCGCAGCAGCACCAGGGCCAGGTGCGCTTCGGCCACCTCGCGGGCGCGGCGCGCGACCAGGCGTAGCGCGGCGGTGCGCTGCACGTCGCCGAGCAGCAGGCTGGTGATCTCGGCGGTGGCGGCCAGCCACCGTTCCCGCCGGTGCGCCACCTCGTAGAGGCGGGCGTTCTCCACCGCGACGCCGGCCGCGGCGGCCAGGGCCACCACGATCTCTTCGTCGTCGTCGGTGAACTCGGCGGCGCCCTGCTTCTCGGCCAGGTAGAGGTTGCCGAACACCTGGTCGCGGATCCGCAGGGGCACGCCGAGGAAGCTGTGCATCGGCGGATGGTTCGGCGGGAAGCCGTACGACTTCGGATGCTTGGTGATGTCCGGCAGCCGCAGCGGCCGCGGGTCGGCGATCAGCAGGCCGAGCACTCCGCGCCCGGAGGGCGGTTCCCCGATCGCGGCGTGGGCTGCGGCGTCGAGGCCGTGCGTGATGAACTCCACCAGCCGGCCATCCGGCCCGATCACGCCCAGCGCGGCGTACTTCGCGTCGACCAGCCGGCTCGCGGCCTGCACGATGCGTTCCAGGGTGCTGCGCAGGTCCAGGTCGGTGCTGATGCTGACCACGGCGTCCAGCAGCGCGCGCAGCCGCTCCCGGCTGGCGACCACCTCGCCGACCCGGTCGAGCATCTCCTGCAGCAGCTCGTCCAGTCGGACCCGGGACAGCGGCGTCAGGCCGAGTGACGGTGCCAGCTGCTGCTCGCCCTCCACACTCGCGAGCTTACTGGGGGGTCAGCAGCGTTCCCAGTGCCGCGTCCGGCCGCACCAGCATCACCGGGCAGCCGGCGTGGTGCAGGACGGCGTGGCTGACCGAGCCGAGCAGCAGCCCGGCCAGGCCGCCACGGCCGCGGGTCCCGACGACCACCAGCTGGGCTCCGGCAGACGCGGTGATCAGGGCATGGCCGGGGTGCCCGCGCACCACCCGCAGATCCACCTTCAGGTCTGGGTACCGGTCCCGGCGCCCGGCCACCGCCTCGGCGAGTACCTGGGTCGCCTCGGCACCGTCCCGCTCCGGCGGTGGCACGTCCCCTGGGCGGATAGGCGCCGGGCGGGCCCAGGCGTGCACGGCCAGCAGGGTGGCGCCACGGAAGCTCGCCTCGGCCATGGCGAGGTCGACCGCCAGGCCGGAGGCGGGTGAGCCGTCCACGCCGACCACCACCGGCCCCGGTCCGTCGGCGTGGCGGGACACCAGGACGGGGCAGGCCGCGTGCGCCGACACCTGGACGGCGACCGAGCCGACCAGCAGGCCGGTGAAGCCGCCGAGCCCGCGGGTGCCCAGGACGACCATGGCGGCCTGCCGAGACTCCTCGACCAGCACGGGGGCGGGGGCTCCGGTCACCACCGCTCCGGTCACCGCCACACCGGCATCCTGCCGGGCGGCTTCGCGGACGGCCTCCGCCACAATGCGGTCCGCCTCCCGGCGCAGGCCGCCCTCCGGGGGCCCGATCGGCGACGGTCCCAGCGGCACCCGCATCAGCGGCCAGATGAACGCGTGCACGACGCGCAGCGGCAGGCGCCGGTAGGCGGCCTCGCGTACGGCCAGCCGGACCGCGCCCAGCGCGGACGCCGAGCCGTCGACGCCGACGACCACGGGTCGGCTCATGGCTCAATCATGAGCGGGAAGAGGTGCCCTGGTCAGGGCTGGTCCGCCCGGGCCGGCGGGCCGTTGGTCCCGGCCGGCCGGCCCGCCCGGGGACGCGCGTGGCCAGGCCCCGTGGCTCGTCGCTCCGCCTGGCCCGCACCCGGCCGGCACCGTGGACGGCGAGCCCGGGAACCGCGGCCACGGCGGCACAGGCGGTCAGCGCGGCGGGCCCGAGCGGATCCGTGCCGAGCAGGGCGCGCAGCGGGGGTACGAGGACACCGGCGACCTGCAGGGCGGCGGCGACCGCGACCGCCGCGGGAAGGCCCGGGTTGGCGTGCCGGTGCCGCCGGTCGCGGCGGGCGCGTACCGCGATGGCGACGCCGAGCTGGGCCAGGCCGAGCACCAGGAAGACGACCGACTGCCAGGGCTGTCCGGCCCGGTGGGCGTACCAGCCGGCGGCGAGCGTCACGGCGGCGATGAGCGCGCCGGTACCGAGGACGGCTCGGGCCAGCCCGCCACCGAGCACGGACTCCTGGGGCGAGCGCGGCGGCCGGCGCATGATGCCCGGTTCGGCCGGCTCGGCGCCGAGCGCCACCCCCGGTACGCCGTGGGTGAGCAGGTTGATCCAGAGGATCTGGGCGGGCAGCAGCGGCACGGCGAGCCCGGCCAGCGGTCCGAGCAGCATCACCAGGATCTCGGCGGCGCCGCCGGCCAGCCCGTAGCACAGGAAGCGGCGGATGTTGTCGTAGATGCGCCGACCCTCGCGGATGGCGGTGGCGACGGTGGCCAGGTTGTCGTCGACGAGCACCAGGTCGGCGGCCTGCCGGGCCACCTCGGTGCCGCTGCCCATGGCCACGCCGATGTCGGCGCGGCGCAGGGCGGGCGCGTCGTTGACCCCGTCGCCGGTCATCGCGACGACGTGCCCCTCCGCCTGCAGGGCGGCGATGATGTCCAGCTTCTGCTCCGGCTGGATCCGAGCGAACACGCGCACCTGTGCGGCGGCGCCGGGGTCGAGCCGGTGGTCGTCGCCGCGCACCACGGCGTCGCCGTCGCGCCAGATGCCCAGCTGCCCACCGACGGCAGCGGCGGTGGCCGGATGGTCGCCGGTGATGAGCAGCAGGCGGACGCCGGCACGCTGGAAGGCCTCGGCGATGGCCGGAGCAGTGTCGCGGACCGGATCGCCGATGCCGACCAGACCCAACGGCCGCAGCCCGGCCGGCGCGGCCGGATCCGGCGGATCCGGCTGGACCGCGGCGGCGAGGGCGAGTACCCGGTGCCCACCGGCGGCCAGATCCGCGGCGGCGGCCGTGAGCGCCGCCGAGCCAGGCACGCTCTCCGGCGCTCCCTTGCAGACCACCAGGTACTGGCCGTCCGGCATCCGGTGGACCGTGGTCATGCGGCGGTTGGCGTGGTCGAACGGGTGCTCGGCGACCCGCGGCCAGGCCGCTCGCTCCGCCTGCGGGTCCAGCCCGCACCGGGCGGCGAACGCCACCAGCGCCGCCTCCATCGGGTCGCCCACGGGGCTCCATTGTGGATTGTCGTCGCTGGGTGGGGCGAGCGTGGCGTCGTTGCACAGCACGGCCGCGCGGGCCAGCGCCGCCAGCGCCGCGGAACCGGCACCGGGCCGCGCGGGCGACACCGTGCCGGCCGGGTCGTAGCCGGTGCCGGCGACCGCGTACGCGGCGCCGTCGGCGGTGACCGCCTGCCGCACCGCCATCCGGCCCTCGGTGAGGGTTCCGGTCTTGTCCGAGGCGACGGCGGTGACCGACCCGAGCGTCTCGACCGCGGGCAGTCGCCGGGCGATGGCGCGGGCGCGCGTCATCCGGCGCGCGCCCAGCGCGAGCGCGAGGGTGACCACCACCGGCAGCGACTCCGGCACCGCGGCCACGACCAGGCTCACCGCGGTGATGGCCATCTGCAGGACCGGGCGGCCGGTGGCCACCCCGACGGCGAACACCACTGTGGACAGTACGACGGCGGCGCCGCCCAGGACCCGGCCGAGCCCGGCCAGGCGCCGCTGCAGCGGCGTAGGCCCGGGGCGGGTGCCGGCCACCAGCCCGGCGATCCGGCCCAGGGCGCTGGCCGCACCGACGCGGGTGACCACGCCGGTGGCCCGCCCGGTGAGCACGACCGTGCCCGCGCTCAGCTCGTCGCCGGCGTCGCGGGGCACCGGAACGGACTCACCGGTCAACGCCGACTCGTCCAGCTGGAGGCGGTGGGCGACGGTCAGGCGCAGGTCGGCGGGGACGATGTCGCCGGCCTCCAGCCGCACCAGGTCGCCGCGGACGACCTCCGCGGCGGGTATGACCTGGTCCACGCCCTCGCGGACGACCCGGGTGGTGGGCGCGGCGAGCCGGTCCAGGGCGGCGACGGCCTGGTCGGCGCGGACCTCCTGAACCACGCCGATCCCCGTGTTCACCAGGACGACCAGGGCGATGATCGCGGTGTCCGCAAGGTCCCCGAGCACGGTGGTGACCACCGCGGCGGCGAGCAGCAGTGCCACCAGAGGATCGGTGAGCTGGTGCGTTATCCGCGCCGCTAGCCGTCGCCGGGGTGGTGCGGCGACGATGTTCGGCCCGTCCGCGGCGAGCCGCGCGGCGGCCTGCGCCGAGGTCAGGCCGTGCTGCGGCGGCGGTGTGTCCGCCTCCCGGCCCCCTTGCTGGGTGGCGAACAGCACCCGGCGTCCCGCGTGCTCCTGCGCGCCGGGGCTGCTGTCACCCGTCAGCACGGTCACCGCGACGGAGCGACCGCCGCCTGTACGCGCGCGCTCGGCCCGGGGAACACCAGCGCTTCGCGGCCGTTGTCCAGCCACCGGACAAGGTACGGGGGAGCGCCATCGTGGCCGCGGACGGCGGTGATCACGCCTACGCGCCGGGGATCCCCGACACGCGTGCCCTCAAGGACCAGCCGGTCACCGACGTGCGCCTTCATGGCCGTCTCCCTTCCGGAACCGATGGCGTGGCCTTCACACTCCACGGTCCTTAGCGGCGGGCCCGGCCGGCAGAGGCATTGCGCCGCCGTGGCCGGGACCTTTGGCCCGGGTGGCCCGGGCAGGCTGT
>JADGHA010000631.1 GCA_019689695.1 Micromonosporaceae bacterium
GGTATGCGGTGTTGGTGGTGGCGTTGGCGCGCAGGCTGTGCGCCCGCTCGCCGGCGTAGCCGGCGAAGGCGCCGAACAGCACGACAACCGCGAAGAGCAGGGCGCGCAACGCGTTTCGGCCGGGCCTCCGTAGCAGCCGCCGGCCGCCCCGCCGTGCCGGCTCGGCCGGCGTGGACGCCGGGCCGGGTGCCGTCGACGGTTCCGGAGTGGGCGGCGGCGGCGAAGACGCGGGGGCAGGCGCGGACGCCACGGAGACGACGCGCACGCGCCGCAGAACCCGAGGCGGGCGGCCGGGCGCGGTACTGGTGCGGCGGCGGGGCGGCATCCGGTCAGCCATCTCAGCTCTCGGTCACCGGGACCTGGCCGAGCGCGCTGAGGCGCCAGCCGTCGGCGGTACGGGTCAGCTGTGCGGCGAGCCGTTCGCGCTTGTTGCTCGGCTGGCCGGTGGCCGGGGTGACGGTCACGTCGAGCGCGATGATGACGCTCGCCCGGCCGGCTCGCTCGTCGAGCTCGGTGACGGCAGCTTCCAGCACCCGCGCAGTGGTCACCGTCCTCGCCTGCCGGACCTGGTCGAGGAAGCCGGCCGCACCAGAGACCAGCTGGTCGTGCAGGTCTCCGGTGGTGGACTCCTGCCACAGCCGCAGGCCCTCCTCCGCGGTGCGGTAGTCGAGCGTGTTCAGGTTGACCGCACCCTGCTCGGCGGCCTGCCTCACCTCGTCCCGGGTCGCCGAGAACCGCGCGTCGGAGTCGTGCGCGGCGAGCCACCAGAACGTGCCGGAGACGGCAGCGGCCAGTACAGAAAGGACGGTCACAACGACCGCGAAGAACAGCGGGCTACGGACGCGCACCAGGGTGTGTCCTTCCGTCTCGCCGGCGGCGTCGGCTAGACGCCCGCTCGGCGCGCTCGCGCAGTGCGGCCGCGCGCGCAGCACGACCTCGGTCTCGAACCTCAGCTCCGGGTTGGCGAGCTGGTCACCCATGGTCTGTTCGACCTGCCGCATCCGGTACCGGATGGTCTGCGGGTGTACGCCGAGCCGATCGGCCATCCGGGTGGCGGTGCCCTGCGCCTCCAGCCAGATCATGAGGGTCTCGATGAGGCGCCGGCGCCGGGGCACCGAGAGCGGGCGGAGTGGTGCCAGCCGCTGCCGCTCGAGCTGCGCCATCAGCGCCGGGTCGGCGGAGAGCAGCAGCGTGCAGAGGTGGTCGTCGCAGCGGATCACCCGGCCGGCGTCGATGATCCCACTGTCGGCGAGGGCGAGCGCCTGCCGCGCCCAGCGCAGTGAGTCGTCGGCCGCGGTCAAGGCCACTGTGGACCCGATGGCCAACCGGCCCTCGGGCAGTGCATCGGCGATCATCTCGATCCGCGCGGGCGTGGCAGTCCCCGGCACCAGCAGGTGGGGCGCTTCCTCCAGGTCGGCAATGACGTCCGGGTCCAGCGCGGCCTTGTCACATCTGGCGTTGGACTGGGCGGCGACGAGCGTCACCTCCGCGGGCACGGTCCAGTTGGCCTGCGCGGCCAGCTTGGTGATGGCGTCCAGGGGCACCGGTGGGCGCTCCAGGATCAGCCGGAGCAGCTGCTGCCGCCAGCGCCAGCGAACGTCGTCCTCGCGGGCCATCGCCTCCACGTAGCCCTGCCGCGACAGCTCCGCAAGCTCCTCCATATAGGACATCAGGACGTCGGCGAGCACGAGCACGGTCCACGGCGAGTAGCCGTCGCGCCGGCCGACCCGCATCACCCGCTGCCAGGCGACGTGCGAGCCGATCCGGTACGCGGCCTGCAGGCTGTCCAAGCTGCGCCCTTCCAGCGCCTCGAACTCGCCCAGCCGACGGAACACCTCGTCGCGCTGGTCCATCGAGATCGTCGGGTCTGCGACCCGGTCGACGAACGTGGTCAGCGCCTGCTCCACGGCTATCGTCAGCGCCTGGCCGTACGGGCCGTCCATCGGTCGGGCGTACTCCGGGATGGCCTCCCGGATGGCGTCGATGATCTCAAGCGCCAGGCTGGGCAGCTCGGGCCGCATGGACGACGCGAGCTGCGGCGGAAGCCTGGCCTCGCTGCGTAGCCGGGTGGCGGCCAGGGTCGTCACCTAG
>JADGHA010000632.1 GCA_019689695.1 Micromonosporaceae bacterium
CGCCGGTCGCCCTTGCGCGGCGCGCCGTCGGCCGCGCGCCGGCCGTCCGCGGTGCGGCCGTCGAGCTGGGGCAGGAACCGGCACGGCCGGCGCGCCCGGCCGCCGGGAGAGCGCGCGGTTGCGTACGACAGCCACAGCCACTGCCGGGCGCGGGTGATGCCGACGTAGAGCAGCCGTCGCTCTTCTTCCAGGGCCTCCGGCGTCCGGGCGTACGAGGTGGGCAGGGTGCCGTCGGTGAGCCCGACCAGGAACACGGCGTCCCACTCCAGGCCCTTCGCGGCGTGCAGTGAGGCGAGCGTGACACCCTCCATTGTGGGCGCATGCTGCTGCGCGGCCCGCCTGGCCAGCTCGGCGTTGAACTCGGCCAGGCCGCCGCCAGTGAACTCCTCGGCGAGCCCGACCAGCGCGGCCAGCGCTTCCCACCGCTCCCGCGCGGCCCCGCCGGGCGGCGGCTGGTCGCGCCGCCAGCCGGCCGCCGCCAGCGCCTCCACCACGGCCTCGGCCACCGGGGTCTGCGCCGGGGTCGACTTCACCGCCGACCGCAGCGCCACCATCGCCTGGCGCACCTCGGCCCGCTCGAAGAACCGCTCCGCGCCCTGCACCACGTACGGCACGCCGGCCTCGGCCAGCGCCTGCTCGTACGCCTCGGACTGAGCGTTGGTCCGAAACAGCACGGCGATCTCCCGCGGCGGCGTGCCGGCGGCGACCAGCTCGGCGCAGCGCCTGGCGACCGCGCCCGCCTCGGCCGGCTCGTCGGGGAAGATGCGCAGGTCGGGCTCGGGGCCGGGTGGGCGCTGCCCGACCAGCTCCAGCCGCAGCCGGGCCTCGGCCCCGCGCGCCTGCCGGATCACCGCGTTGGCCAGGCCCACCACCTGCGGCGTGGACCGGTAGTCGCGCACCAGCCGGACCACCACCGCGTTCCGCCGGCGACGCGGGAAGTCGATGAGGTACGACGAGGTGGCGCCGGTGAACGAGTAGATGGTCTGGCTGGCGTCACCGACCACGGTCAGGTCGTCGCGCCCGCCCAGCCAGGCCTCCAGCAGCCGCTGCTGCACCGGGTTGACGTCCTGGTACTCGTCAACGACGAAGTGCCGGTACTGCGCGCGGATCTGCTCCGCGACGTCCGGGTGCTCCTCGATGCCCCATACCGCGGCGCGCAGCAGGTCCTCGAAGTCGATGACGCCCTGCGCGCTCTTGACCTTCTCGTACGCCGCGTAGACGTCGGCCACCCGCGACGGCTCCAGCGGCGGCTCGCGGGACGCCTTGGCCGCCGCCACCGCGTACTCCGCCGGCTCCACGAGCGACGCCTTCGCCCACTCGATCTCGCTGGCCAGGTCCCGGGCGGTGGTCCGGTCGGCGCGCACGCCGCACCGCCCGGCGGCGAGGGTCACCAGCCGGGCCTTGGTCTCCACGACCTCCGGCAGCTGGCGCCCGTCGAACAGCCGGGGCGCGAAGTACCGCAGCTGGCGCAGTGCCGCGGCGTGGAAGGTGCGGGCCTGGACGCCGCCGACGCCGAGCGCGGCCAGGCGGCTGCGCATCTGCGCCGCGGCACGGGCGGTGAAGGTGACCGCGAGCACGTGCCTGGCCGCGATCTCCCCGGTCAGCACCCGGTACGCGATGCGGTGGGTGATGGCCCGGGTCTTGCCGGTGCCGGCCCCGGCCAGGATGCAGACCGGCGCGGCGGGCGCGGTCACCGCGGCGACCTGCTCGGGGTCGAGGCCGGCGAGAACCTGCGCCACGGCAGCTGAGGATTCCGCCACAGCAGGAATCATGGCAGGCCGGTCCGACGTTGTATCGCACACCGCATGAACGGTTGAAGGAGAAATCACATGCTGACCATGTACTCGACCTCCTGGTGTGGCTACTGCCGCCGGCTCAAGGCTCAACTGGACCGAGAGGGCATCGAGTACACGGTGGTGGACATCGAGCAGGACCCGGCCGCGGCCGAGTACGTGATGAGCGTCAACGGCGGGAACCAGACCGTTCCCACGGTCCGGTTCCCGGACGGCACGGCGCTGACCAACCCCACCATCGTGCAGGTCAAGCAGCACCTCGCCGGCATTGCCGGCTGAGCCGGGCCGGCC
>JADGHA010000633.1 GCA_019689695.1 Micromonosporaceae bacterium
AGGCGCCGGGGGGGCCCCGGGGGGCGGGGGCCCGCCGCGCCGGCGGCCCGCCGGGCGGTGGTGGAGTCACCGGTGGTCTACTACGCCGACGTGGACCCCGACGTCGCCAACCACCTGCGCGGGACGGCCCTGCCCGGCGACCTGTACCGGCTGACCGGGCTACGGACGGAGCGGCGTGCCGAGGGAGTTCTGCTGGTCGACACCACCCGGCTGTCGGTCGAACAGTTCCCCGGCGCCGGCTCGGTCGCGCAGGCGGCCGTGCTGCTAACGGTGGAGATGGCCGACCGGGTGGTCGACCCGGACGGTCGGCGGGTCAAGCGGATGCCGGCGCCGGATCCGCGCGCCCGCCAGCGAGACTTGATCGGGCAGATCGACGCGGGCCTGCCCACCGGCGGGATCACCATCTCCGCTGATGCGGAGCCGGGCCCGCACGGTGATGTCGAGCCAACCGGGCTCCCCCAGCCGGCGGCCGGGCCCGCGGAGCCGGACGAGACCCGCTACCCCTTCATCACCGACAGCTTCCTGCGCGATGCCACGGCCGGCATCCTCGCGCGGTACGGTTCGGCGTTCGGCGCAGCCTGGCACGCCGACCCGGAGCGGCTACGTACCGGGGCGATCGCCCTGCTGCACCGGTTCGGCGCGGTGATACCGGTACCCGGCGGCGTGCTGGTGCGTCCGCTCACCGGCCGGTACCGCAACACCGTGGCCCAGATCCGTCGACGCGCTCTCTTCTAGGAGACAGGAGTGGCACGCTTTCGACCGACCCGCGCCGGGATCATCAACCTGTGGGACTACCGCGACGAGGAGTTCCTCTTCGTCGAGGGTTGGCTCGTGCTGCGCGGCCCCAACGGTTCCGGCAAGACCAAGGCCCTCGAACTGCTCTTCCCGTACCTGCTCGACGGGCGGATCGAGCCGCGCCGGCTGAACCCGTTCGCCGGCGAGGAGCGCACGATGAAGTCGAACCTGCTCTACCGCGGCCAGGAGTCGGCCCACGGGTACGTGTGGATGGAGTTCAGCGACGGCACCCGGCACGTGACGATCGGGATCGGGCTGCGCGCGCACCGGCACAACGACCGGGTGACCCGCTGGCACTTCGTCACGGACGGGCGGGTTGGCGTCGATCTGTCCTTACTGGACAGTGATGATCGGCCGCTGACGCGCAAAGACCTGATCGCGTCGCTGGGCGCGGATTCCGTGCGCGATTCCGCCGAGGAGTACCGGCACCTGGTTGACGCGACGCTGTTCGGGCTGGGCCCGGACCGCTACGAGCAGATGCTCGATCTCGTGCTCACCCTGCGCAAGCCGCAGCTGGCAAAGGACCTGAACCCGGTGGAGCTGTCCCGGACCCTCCAACGTGGACTGCGCCCGGTCGATGATCACCTGCTGGTGGAGGCGGCGCGCGCCTTCGACGACATGGAGGCGGTCGCGCGTACCCTTGAGGGTCTGGTCGCGGCCGACACGGCCTGCGCCGCCTTCCTCACCGTCTACGCCACCTACCTGCGCACCCACGCGCGGGCCGCGGCCGACGCACTGACCTCGCGGCGCAAGGACGCCGACGACCGCGAGCGGGAGCTGGCGGCGGCGCGGGCGGCCGCCGACGCCGCAGATGCCGCGGTCGACTCCGCGCAGCAGCGGGTACGGGCGGCCGAGCCGGAGCCGGCCCGGCTGCGCGCCCACCTGGACCGGCTGAAGAGTTCGGCGGCGTACCGTTCGCACGAGCAGCTCGCCGACGTCCAACGGCATCTCGAAGATCTTGCCGCGGCGCGGCAGCGCGCCGACGACGCGGCAGCGGACGAGCAGCGGGCGGAGGCCCGCCGGCGCGCGGAGCGGGAACGCGCGCTGGTGGAAAGCCGCGACGAGCAGACTCGGCTGAGCCGGCTGGCGGCCGACCTGGCCGCCGACGCCGAGGCCGCGGGCATCCCGTGGAGCGACGGCGACGCGCACCCGGATGGCCTGCCCGCGCGGCTGTCCGCCCGGTCCCAGGCGAGACGGGCCGATGTGCGCGCGGTGCGTGCGCAGGCGGATCGGCTCGCCACCGCCGACCGCGAGCGGACCCAGGCGGACGAGGCCTCCCGGGCCG
>JADGHA010000634.1 GCA_019689695.1 Micromonosporaceae bacterium
GTGCTGCTGCTGGGCGCCTGGCGGTTCGTCCCGTCGATGCGGAAGGGCCTGCGCGAGCTCTGGCGGGGATGGCGGAACGGCCGGCGCGCGCCGCGCGGCTCCCGGCTGCCGTGGTGGGGCTACCTGGGCGGGCTCGGCGGGATGTTCTTCGTGGTCTCGGCCGCCTACACGGTCCCGGTGGTCGGCGTCGCCGTGTTCACCATCGCCCAGGTGACCGGCAACAGCGCCGGCGGCCTGGTGGTCGACCGGGTCGGCCTGTCCCCGGCCGGCCGGCTGCGGCTGACCGGCCCGCGGGTGGCCGGTGCGCTGATCGGCGTGGCGGCGGTGGTGCTGTCGCAGGCCGGCCGCCCGGTCGGCGACCTGGCGGTGGGCTTCCTGCTGCTCGGCGTCGCCGCCGGGGCGGCCGTCGCGGTGCAGTCCGCGCTCAACGGGCGGGTCTCCCTGGCCAGCAGTTCGGCGGCGGCCACGGTGCTGAACTACCTCACCGGCACCCCGGTGCTGGTGCTGGTCGCGGCGGTGGCCGGCGCGTTCACCCGGGACTGGCCGTCGGCCTGGCCGACCCAGTGGTACCTCTACCTGGGTGGGATCTTCGGCGTCGCCATCGTGACCATCCTGGTGGTCAGCGTCCGGGTGGTGGGTGTCCTGCGGACCGGGCTGGTCGTGGTGGCCGGGCAGTTGGTCGGCGCCGTCCTGCTCGACGCGGTGATCCCGGGTGGCGCCCGGCCGACCTGGCCGCTGGCCGCGGGCGCCGCGCTCACCCTGGTCGCCGCCTGGGTCGCCGGCCGCCGCTGACGGAATCCGCACCGCCCACCTGGCTACCAGCGGCGGGTCAGCGGCACTGGTCGGGGTCGAGGCCTCGGGTCGATTTGCCGGCGGCGGTGCGCCACACGGGGTTGAGCGGTATCTCGAGCACGGGTGCCTGCCACGCCGCACCCGCGTACTCGCTAGCCGCGTAGTCCCAGCGGCGGCGCTCTCCGATCGGCTGCCCGTTGAGGAAGACGACCAACCGGCGTAGCGCCAGCGGGTGGTCGATCACCAGGCCGTGCGGGCCGGCCACGTTGACTGTCGGGACCGTGCCCCCCGCCGTGGCCTCGGGCGGGTTCGCGAACCCGTCGAGGGCGGGCAGGAACGCCGCCATCCGGACGCCCGCGATCGGACACAGCAGTTGCCTGCCGCGAAACAGCGGCGCATTGTCGAGGATCGATCGAACGACGGGTTCTTCCGCAGCGTTGGGGATCCGGGTGCCTACGGTGAGTGTGGCGAAGATGGCTCGTAGCTGCCAGCCGGTCGCAACGCCCCATCCCGCGGTCTGGTCTCGAGGTGGATAGTAGATCCGCCCCGATCGCAGTACCGGGCTCAGCAACGCGAGCGTGTCGACTGCCGGGTGCGGTCTTGTCGTCAAGTAGTAGCGGGTGATCAGGGTGCCTTCACTCTGGGCCAGTATGGCCACCTTCTGCCCGGTGATGCGGTTGATGTGATTGACCTGTGCGTCGAGCAGTGTGGCGCTGGTCTCCAGCGACTGGTGGGTGTCCCGGGCGGTGTAGGGCCGCGGGCGCCCGTCCGGGTGCAGCCCGCGGTAGGAGAACCGGACGACCGGCAGGCTGGCCCCGCTGGGCTCGCCGTCATACCGGGAGTTGTGGCCGGCAAGGTAGATCACCGGTCGGTGCATCACCTGGGTCTCCAGGTCGGAGAGGACGGGCGGCTCGCTCGGCCGGTCGGGTTCCAGTCGCAGCTGGGAAACGCGTCCGGCTGAGAGGGCCACGATGACAACGACGGCTGCCACGATCGGGGTGGCCGGGACCCGTCGCCAGCGCGCCGGCTGAACCAGCACGGCGGTGCGGACCGCCTGATACCACAGCAGCCCGTTGGCACCGCCGAGGAGCGTTGCCGCGGCAACCCGCCAGCCGGGCGGTACGACGGCGACGAACGCGCCACTGAGCGTGAGAGTCACGAAGTTGAGGATGGAGATCACGACGGTGCCGGCCGGCGGAACTCCCCGCCACCAGTGCGGCACGATCGCGCCGCGCTGCAGAAACGGCGCCATGATGGGCAGCGGGATGATCGCGGCCCACAGGTA
>JADGHA010000635.1 GCA_019689695.1 Micromonosporaceae bacterium
CGCCCGTCCCGCCCCTGCGGCCGGGGCCGGTGCTGCTGGTCGACCGGCCCGGCGCGGTGCAGTCGTCGATCCGCCTGGCCCTGCCGGCGGTCGGCCGCACCCATCCGGACCACGCCACGCTGCAGCTGGCCAACCTCATCTTCGGCGGCTACTTCTCCTCCCGCTGGGTGGAGAACATCCGCGAGGACAAGGGCTACACGTACGGGCCGCACGCGCTGATCGAGCACTCCGTCGCCGGGTCCACAATGGTGGTCGCGGCCGAGGTGGCCACCGAGGTGACCGCACCGGCGCTGCTGGAGACCTGGTACGAGCTGGGCCGGCTGGCCAGCCTCCCGCCGACGGCGGAGGAGCTGGAGCAGGCCCGGCAGTACGCGCTGGGCACGCTGCAGCTGGGAATGTCCACACAGGCCGGACTGGCCGGCCTGATCAGCACGTACGCCGGGTTCGGGCTGCGCCTGGACCACCTGGCCGAGCACGCCCGGCGGCTGGCCGAGGCGACCGTCGCGGACGTGGCGGACGCGGCGGCGAAGTACCTCGCACCGGCGAAGGCGGTCACCGTCGTGCTGGGCGACGCCGGCCGGGTGGAGGCGGGCCTGGCCGCACTGGCCCCGCTGGAGCGCGACCGGTCCGGGGCAGGCACGCCGGATCGCGAAGCGGAGCCCGCGTAGTGACTGCACCACCCCCGGCCCGGTCCACCGTCGACGCACTGCCGCCACTGGCGCGGTCTCACCTGGACCGAGCCGCGCACCGGCGCACCGACCACGCCTGGCTGGCAAAGGCGTGGCAGCGGGCCCGGGTGCTGCTGGTCGACCTGGGGCCCGGGCAGGCAGGGCCGGGCGGCGGGAGCCCCGCGGCCCGCGGCGGCCGGGCGCTGGTGCGGGATGCCGACGGCAGGGTGGAGCTGGTCTTCACCGACCCCGAATCGGTGCCGCCGACCGAGCCGAGCGAGCGCCTGTTCCTCGGCGTGGACACCGACGGCACACCGGTGTTCGCGGTGCCGGCGCCGTTGCCCGACCTGCCGGGCACCCGGGCTGCCAGCCTGCGCGACGTGGGGGAGCTGCTCAGCGACCGGGACGCGGGCATCCTCACCACTGCTGTCGCATTGGGACTCTGGCATGCCCGGTACCCGTACTCCCCGGCCAACGGCCTGCCCACGACGGCGACCGACGGCGGCTGGATGCGCGTCGACGAGGCCGGCGGCCAGTACTGGCCGCGCACCGACCCGGCGGTCATCGTGCTGGTGCACGACGGCGAGCCTGGCCCGGACGGGCGCTGCCTGCTGGGCCGCAACGCGGCGTGGGCCGGCGCCTCCGCCGTCCGGCGGTTCTCCTGCCTGGCCGGCTTCGTGGAGGCGGGCGAGTCGGCGGAGCAGACGGTGGTCCGGGAGGTGGCCGAGGAGGTCGGCGTGCAGGTCAGCCGGGTCCGCTACGTGGCCAGCCAGGCGTGGCCGTTCCCGTGCTCGCTGATGCTCGGCTTCACCGCGTACGCCGACCCGAGGCAGCCGGTGCGCACCGACCCGCAGGAGATCTCCGAGGCGCGCTGGTTCACCCGGCGCGAGATCGCGGCGGTGCTCGCCGGCGAGGAGGTCCCGGCCGGCGACGGCAAGCGGGTGGGCCTGCCGATGGCCGCCTCGATCGCGCACTTCCTGATCCGGCGCTGGCTGCAGGGGGACTAGCGGCGGGGCTCGCTCACCCGCACCACCTTGATGCGCTGGCGCCCGGCGCGCACCGCGCCGACCGCGGCCAGCGCCCGGGCCAGGCGGAACGCAGCATCCCGGTCCTCGGCCATGACAATCTGCCGCCGCGGCTCGGGATCGGTCCGCTCGTCCCGGATCCGCGCCCCCTCGGACCAGGCGGCGACGACCTCGTCAGGACCCACCGCACGGACGTCGGTTCGCACGATCAGGTACCGCATGAGCGTCTCCTCCACACCGTAACGCCCATTGGTACGGACCGATGGAGCCAGGGGTTCAGGCCGGGCCGGCCCGGCTCAGCCGGCAATGCCGGCGAGGTGCTGCTTGACCTGCACGATGGTGGGGTTGGTCAGCGCCGTGCCGTCCGGGAACCGGACCGTGGG
>JADGHA010000636.1 GCA_019689695.1 Micromonosporaceae bacterium
ACCTCGGCCCGATGCGGGCGCTCCTGCCGAAGATCGAGGCGCGGGAGCCGGAGCTGATGGCCCTGTCCGACGAGGAGCTGACCGAGCTCGCCGGCCAGGTCGAGGACGTAGTGGAGATCTGCGCGATCGGGCGGGAGGCGGCCCGCCGGGCGCTCGGCGAGCGGGCGTACGACGTCCAGCTGCTCGGGGTGATGTCGCTGCTGGCCGGCACGGTGGCGGAGATGGCCACCGGCGAGGGCAAGACGCTCGTCGCTGCGATCGCCGCGTACGGGCACGTACGGCGCGGCAACGGGCCGGTGCACGTGCTGACCGTCAACGACTACCTGGCCCGCCGGGACGCGGAGTGGATGGAGCCGGTGTACCAGCTGCTCGGCCTCACCGTCGGCTGGGTCGCCGAGTCGCGCAGCCAGGAGGAGCGGCGCGAGGCGTACTCCCGCGACGTCACCTACGCCTCCGTGAACGAGGCCGGTTTCGACTACCTGCGCGACCAGCTGGTCACCGACATCAACGACCGGGTGCAGTCGGAGCTGGCCACCGCGATCGTGGACGAGGCGGACTCCATCCTCATCGACGAGGCACGGCTGCCCATGGTGCTCGCCGGCACGGTGCCCGGGGAGCAGGACCCGGTGCACACCGCGGCGGCCGTGGTCCGGCGGCTGCGGCCGGAGTTGGACTTCGAGGTCGCCGCGGACGGTCGCAGCGCCTCGCTCACCGCCACCGGCCTGGCCGTCGTCGAGCGCGAGCTGGGTGGCATCAACCTGTACGACGAGGCGAACCTGGACCAGCTCTCCGCGATCAACGTGGCGCTGCACGCCCGGGCCCTGGTGCACCGCGACGTGGACTACATCGTCCGCGACGGCAAGGTCGAGCTGATCGACGAGTTCCGCGGCCGGGTCGCCCAGCGACGGCGCTGGCCGGACGGCCTGCAGGCGGCGGTGGAGGCCAAGGAAGGGCTGGACGCCACGCCCGAGGGCGAGGTGCTCAACACCATCACCGTGCAGGCGTACATCGGGCTGTACCGCACGCTGGCCGGGATGACCGCGACCGCCGTGTTGGTCGGCCAGGAGTTGCGCGAGTTCTTCAAGCTCGAGGTGGCGGTGATCCCGCCGAACAAGCCGTGCATCCGGGTCGACGAGCCTGACCGCATCTACGCCAGCCGCGAGGAGAAGGAGGAGGCGCTGGTCGCCGAGGTGGTGGCCCGGCACAAGGAGGGCCGCCCGGTGCTGATCGGCACGCTGGACGTCAGGGAGTCGGAGAAGCTCGCCGACGCGCTGCAGAAGGCCGGGGTGCCCTGCGTCGTGCTGAACGCGAAGAACGACGCCAAGGAGGCGGCGATCATCGCCGAGGCCGGCAAGTACGGCGCGGTCACCGTCTCCACCCAGATGGCCGGCCGCGGCGTGGACATCCGGCTCGGCGGCAGCGACCAGGCCGACCGGGAGCGGGTCGCCGCGCTGGGTGGGCTGCTGGTGATCGGCAGCGCCCGCAACGACAGCCGGCGGGTGGACGACCAGCTGCGCGGCCGGGCCGGTCGGCAGGGCGACCCGGGCGGCTCGGTGTTCTTCGTCAGCCTGGAGGACGAGCTGATCACCCGGCACGCGCCGGAGGCGATCCCGGCCAACCCGAAGATGGACCTTGAGGACGGGCGGATCCGCGACGAGACGGTCGAGTACGCCGTCGAGCACGCCCAGCGGGTCGCCGAGGGGGTCAACTTCGAGATCCACCGCAACACCTGGCGGTACAGCGTGGTGCTGGAGCAGCAGCGGGTGCAGCTGTCCGAGCGGCGGGAGCGGCTGCTGACCACCGACATCGCGGCCGACCTGCTGCGCGAGCGGTTCCCCGAGAAGGCCGCTGAGGTGGATGAGGCGACGCTGTCCCGCATCGCCCGCAGCATCGCTCTGTACCACCTGGACCGGTGCTGGGCCGAGCACCTGGCCGCGATGGCCGACGTGCGCGAGGGTGTGCACCTGCGGGCGCTGGGCCGGCTGGACCCGCTGGACGAGTTCCACCGGGCCGCGGTGCCGGCGTTCAAGCAGCTGATGCCGGAGATCGAGCGGCGGACCCTGGAGACCTTCGAG
>JADGHA010000637.1 GCA_019689695.1 Micromonosporaceae bacterium
CGTCTGATGTGTATAAGAGACTGGACGAAGCCCGTTGCCGGAATCATGCCAGCACCTCGCTCGCGGCGAGCTGCCCGCATGCGCCGTCGATCTCCCGACCCCGGGTGTCACGGACCGTGGTCGGGATGCCGGCGGCGCGCAGCCGACGGACGAACTCCTGCTCGACCGGCTTCGGGCTAGCGTCCCACCTGCTACCCGGCGTCGGGTTCAGCGGAATGAGGTTGACGTGGGCGAGCCGGCCGGCGAGCAGGCGACCCAGCAGGTCGGCACGCCAGGGCTGGTCGTTCACGTCCCTGATCATCGCGTACTCGATGGAGACGCGCCGTCCGGTGCGCGTTGCGTAGGCCCAGGCGGCATCGAGCACCTCGGCGACCTTCCACCGTTGGTTCACCGGCACGAGTTCGTCGCGGAGAACATCATCGGGCGCGTGCAGCGAGAGCGCAAGAGTTACCGAGAGTCGTTCCTCCGCCAACCGGCGGATGGCCGGCACCAGGCCGACCGTGGAGACGGTGATGTGCCGCTGGGAGAGGCCGAGCCCTTCCGGCGCGGGCGCGGTGAGCCGGCGCACCGCCTCGACCACCCGGGCATAGTTGGCCAGCGGCTCACCCATACCCATGAAGACCACGTGCGAGAGGCGGGTCTGGGCGGTCCCGGTCACCGCCCCGGAGGAGGCGGTCGCAGCCATCGACACCACCTGGTCGACGATCTCCGCGGTGGACAGGTTGCGGGTCAGCCCGGCCTGGCCGGTGGCGCAGAACGGGCAGCCCATGCCGCAGCCCGCCTGGCTGGACACGCAGGCGGTGATCCGGTCCGGATAGCCCATGAGCACGCTCTCCACCAGCGCCCCGTCGTGCAGCCGCCACAGCATCTTGTGCGTGGCGCCGTCGTCGCAGGTCAGCTCCCGCACCGGGGTGAGCAGCCGGGGCAGCAGCGAGGCGGCGAGCCGCCCGCGGGTCCGCGCCGGCAGGTCGGTCATCTGCGCCGGATCGCGTACCAGCCGGCCGAAGTAATGGGTGGAGATCTGCCGGGCCCGGAACTCCCGCTCCCCCAGCTCCGCCACGGCCGCGCGACGGCCGGCCAGATCCAGGTCGGCGAGGTGGCGCGGCGCCCGGCGGCGCGTTGCGCCGTCGGCGGTGGCAAGCGGCAGATCCCTCATGACGGTCACCAGTCTCCCACGCCGCACCGCACGCACACCGCTACCAGAACCACCGTAAAGAGGACGTCCTCCTCCCGCCGGGCGAACCCTGTCCACCGGGTCACGACGCCAACACGGAAAGTAGGAGGTATGCGGTGGGCACGGCGAACAGGATCGAGTCCAACCGATCCATCAGCCCGCCGTGGCCGGGCAGCAGGCTGCTCATGTCCTTGACCCCGAGGTCACGCTTGAGCATCGACTCGGCGAGGTCACCGATCACCGCGACGGCCGAGATGGCCAGCCCGAAGACCGCACCCCACCAGGGGGCCACGTCGAGCAGCAAGGAGAGCATCACCGCACCGCCGATGGCCGCCGCGACCAGCGAGCCGGCCAGCCCCTCCCAGGACTTCTTGGGACTGATGGTCGGCGCCATCGGGTGGCGGCCGAGGAACACGCCGGCCGCGTAGCCCCCGGTGTCGGAGAGAACCACCGCGGCGAGCGTCACGACGACCCGCCTGGCCCCGTCCGCAGGCTCGGCCAGGAGCGCGGCGAAGCCGCCCAGAAACGGTACGTACACGGCCACCAGCACCGCGGCCGTGACGTCCCGCAGGTAACCGGCCGGCCCGTCGGCCAGCCGCCACACCATCGCCGCCAGCACCGTCACCAGCAACCCCACGCAGAGCGCATCCGGCCCCTCGTACCAGGCCAGACCACTCATCAGGACCCCGCCGACGATCAGCGGCACCAGCGGCGGGTGGGCTCCGGCATGGCGTACCGCCTGGCTGAGCTCCCAGACCCCGATGCCCACCCCGACCGCGATCACGGCCAGGAAGGCCGGCTTCCAGACGAAGAGCGCGGCGATGACGACGGCACCGAGGGTGAGTCCGACGGCGATGGCGGCGGGCAGGTTGCGGCCTGCTCGGCCCTTGCC
>JADGHA010000638.1 GCA_019689695.1 Micromonosporaceae bacterium
ATTCGGGGCGCCCGCGCCTTTTGTTTATACCACCCCGGGGCGGGGGCGCGCCCGCGCCGCCCCTCCTCCTTGCCCCTGGCGGCGGCCCGGGCCGCCCGCTTGAGTACGTTGCGGTGGATGCGCCGGCCGAAGACGGCCAGCAGGGCAGGCAGCAGGACCAGCGACGCGGCCATGGTGACCAGCACGGTCAGCGCGACCGCCAGCGCCACTCCCTGCAGCGAGCCGAGGCCCAGCACGACCAGGCCGAGCAGGGCGATGATCACCGTGCAGCCGGCGAAGAAGACGGTGCGGCCGGCCGCGTCGAGGGCGGTGCGGGTCGCCGCGGCGGGGTCCGCGCCGCCGATCAGCTCGGTGCGGTACCGGTAGAAGATCAGCAGCGCGTAGTCCACGCCGACGCCCAGGCCGACCAGTGCCATGACCGGCGGGGTGAAGTCGGCGATGGTGAAGGCGTGCGAGGCCAGCGTGATCAACCCGATCGCGCCGCCGACCGCGAACAGCGCAGTCACCAGGGGCACCGCGGCGGCGACCAGGGAGCCGAACAGCAGCACGAGGATGACCAGAGCGGCGAGGATGCCCGCGCCCTCCGCGGAGCCGCCGGACTCTTCCTCGGCGCCGACGACCGGTTCGCCGCCGAGCTCCACCCGCAGCCCATCGCCGTCGGCCGCCTGCGCCGTCTCGATGATCTTGGTGACGTCGGCGGTGGGTACGTTCTCCGCCTTGTCGTCGAGGGTCACCGTGGCATAGCCGATCGTGCCGTCCTTCGAGACTGCCGATGCGTCGGCGTAGGGGCTGCTCACGTCGGCCACGCTCGGCAGCCGGCGCACCTGGTCGAGCATCGCCTCGACGCGCTGGCGGTCGCCGGCCAGCCCGGCGCGGTCCTCGACCACGATCCGCACGGTGGCGTTGGCCTGCCGGGACCCGTGCCGGGTCAACAGGTCGGTCGCGGCCTGCGAGTCGGTACCGGGCAGCGAGAAGTCGTTGTGGTAGCTGGCACCGGCGGCCTGGGAGCCGGCGGTGACCGCGGCCACGGCGAGCACCCAGAGCAGCACCGCCGTCCACCGGTGGCGCTGGGACCAGCCGGCGAGCCGCCCGAAGACCCCGCTCGCGGGGCGTATCGCAGTCGCAGAGCGTACAGAAGTCGAACCAGTCACCCGACGAGCCTCCGCCCGGACCCCGGTCCGCGGCGTCGGCCCGCGGCTGACACTTCCAGTACGCCGTCAGTTGTGGCCCGGGCGGCCGCACTACCCCGCCGGTTGCGCCGGTCAGCCGGCCAACCAGCCAGGCGAGACGAGACCGGACTCGTAGGCCAGCACCACCAGCTGGGACCGGTCCCGCACGTCCAGCTTGGTCATGATGCGGCTGACGTGCGTCTTCGCGGTCGCCGGGCTGAGCACCAGCCGGGCGGCGATCTCGTCGTTGGTCAGTCCCGCCGCCACCAGCCGCATGACCTCGCGTTCCCGCTCGGTGAGCGCACCCAGCCGGGGGCCGGGCTCGGGGGCCCGGACCCGCGCGGCGAACTCGGCGATGAGCCGCCGGGTCACCGACGGGCTGATCAGGGCGTCGCCGCGGGCCGCCACGCGCACCGCGTGGATCAGCTCCTCCGGCTCGGTGTCCTTGAGCAGGAAGCCGCTGGCGCCGGCGCGCAGCGCCGCGTACACGTAGTCGTCGATGTCGAAGGTGGTCAGGATGACCACCTTCACCTGGTCCAGCTGGTGGTCCCCCAGGATCCGCCGGGCCGCCTCCAGCCCGTCCATGCCGGGCATCCGGATGTCCATCAGCACGACGTCCGGCCGCAGCTCGCGGCTGGCCCGCACGGCCTGCTCACCGTCGCCCGCCTCGCCGACCACGGTGATGTCCTCCTCGTCGTCCAGGATGGACCGGAACCCGGCGCGGACCAGGCGCTGGTCATCCGCGAGCAGCACTTTGATCATGCCGGTCACGCCGCCGTCCGGTAGGGCAGCCGGGCCGAGACCACGAAGCCGCCGCCCGGTCGCGGGCCGGCGGTGAGGTCTCCGCCGAGCGCACGGGCCCGCTCCCGCATGCCGCTGATGCCGCTACCTACGGA
>JADGHA010000639.1 GCA_019689695.1 Micromonosporaceae bacterium
GTCGGCAAGTGGTCGGGCGCGACGGCGTACAACCGGGGCCAGATCCTCTACCGGGTCGCGGAGATGCTGGAGGGTCGGCGCGGTCAGTTCATCGACCTCGGCGAAGAGTCATCCATTGTGGATGCCGCGATCGACCGGTGGGTCTGGTACGCCGGCTGGTCGGACAAGATCGCGCAGGTGTACGGCGCGGCGAACCCGGTGGCGGGTCCGTACTTCAACCTTTCGACGCCGGAGCCGACCGGTGTGGTGGGCATCGTGGCGCCGCCGGACTCTCCCCTGCTCGGCCTGGTGAGCGTGGTCGCGCCGGCGATCGTCACCGGCAACACGGTGGTGGTGCTCGCCGCCGAGCAGCGCCCCCTGCCCGCGGTCACCCTGGCCGAGGTGCTCGCCACCAGCGACCTGCCCGGCGGCGTGGTGAACATCCTCACCGGCCGGGTGGCGGAGATGGCGCCGTGGCTGGCTTCGCACATGGACGTCAACGCGATCGACCTGTGCGGAGTGACCGACCCGACGCTCGCCACCGAGCTGGAGGTGGCCGCGGCGGAGAACCTCAAGCGGGTGGTCCGGCCACCGTCCGGGCCGGTGGACTGGACGGCCGACCCGGGCGTCGAGCGCATGGTGGCGTTCCTGGAGACCAAGACGGTCTGGCACCCGAAAGGCGTCTAGCGCCGCCCGATCCGCTAGGACGTGCCGCGCCACTCGTCGGCCAGCACCGACCAGACCTCCACGTCGTGGCGCACGCCGTTGACCGGGAACGCCTGGCGGAGTACGGCCTCGCGGGTCATCCCGAGCCGCGTGGCGCACGCGATGCTACGGGCGTTCTCCGGGACGGTACGCCACTCGACGCGAGCCATACCGCGCACGCCGATCGCCCAGTCGATCATGTGGCGGACCGCGCGGGTGACCAGGCCCCGCCCCTCGACCTCCGGGGCGAGCCAGACACCCACCTCGCACACGCCCAGCCGGGTGTCGAAGACCCGGAACAGGGTGCCGCCGGACAGCACGCCGTCGACCCAGATCCCGTAGATCCGCCCGCCGTCGCGGGCCTGCTCTTCCGCGTACTGCTGCAGGAACGCCCGGGCCGACTGCTCGTCGGCGACCGTGGTCGCCCAGGGCAGCCAGGGGGCGAGGTGGGCGCGGGAGCGCTCGACATGGGCGGCGAACTCGGCCGCCTGCCAGGGTTCCAGTGGGCGCAGTTCGGCGCCCTCAGCGAGGGGGTGGGCGAACATCGGCTCTCCCGAGAGTACGTACCGAACGTTTGTTACGTACTACTATAGGCCCATGCCCGCACGCGGAGACCACGACGCCCGCCGGGCGGACGTCTCGGCGGCGGTCTGGCGGGTGCTCGCCGCCCGCGGGTTCGGCGGGCTGACCCTGCGCGCCGTGGCCGCGGAGATGGGCGCCTCGACCGGGCTGCTCATGCACTACTTCCCCAGCAAGCAGGCGCTCGTGCGGCACGCCCTCGAGGTGGCGGAGGAGCGCAGCGCCACCCGGGCCCGGCGCATCCCGGCCGACCAGGGGCTGACCGCGTTGCGGGCGGCCCTGCTCGACGTGCTCCCGCTGACCGAGGAGACGATCGCGATGAACCGGGTCTGGGTGAGCTTCTGGGACGCCGCGCTGGGCGACCCGGAGCTCGGGACGCGACAGGCGGCCCGGTACGTGCGGTGGCGCGGGATGCTGCGACCGCACGTCGAGGCGGCGCAGCGCCGTGGAGAGCTTCCGTCTACAGTAGACACAGATGACCTGGTCGCCACGGCCGCTGCGTTCGCGCACGGCCTCGTCGTACAGGCCCTGTTCGATCCGGACCGGTTCCCCCCAGCGCGCCAGGTCGAGCTGCTGGAGGAGTTCCTGGAACGGCTGTCGACGCGGCCGCTCGACACGGTGGAAGGCCGCGAGCAGGCCCGGTAGCGGGAGAGTGCGGTTCACCTGGGCCAGCGCCGCGCGGGTGAGGGCTGAGCGATGCGTCACGATCGGGCACCCGGGGCGGCGCGGTGCGGCAGGATCGGCGGCATGAGCGCCGTGGACTTCCTGGTCGAGCACGGGGCGGCGCGGCTCGC
>JADGHA010000640.1 GCA_019689695.1 Micromonosporaceae bacterium
GTGCGGGCGGCTCGGCCGGTTCCTGCTCGGCGGGCAGCTGCACGGTGAACGAGAACGTTCCGCTGACCGGGTGACCGTCGAGGGAGACCACCCGCCAGGCCACCTCGTAGGCGCCGGACCCCATGGGGTGCACCGGCTGGTGGACGACGTTGTCCCGCACCGACAGGTCGCCGTTGCCGTAGGCGCGGCCGCCCGGACCGGTCACCGCCACCGTGGTGAACTGGGCCCGGACGGGCTCGCTGAACGTCAGCGTGACTTCGGTCGTGACCGTCGTGACCACGGACCCCTCGGCCGGGGTCGTGCCGAGCAGGACCGTGTGCGCGGCGGCCGGGGCGGGCGCCCCGAGCATGGCCACGCCGGCCGCCACGCTCGCGACGACGGCGCGGCGGAGAAATCTCGCCCCCGTCATGCGGCCCGGTCCCATCGCGCCGCCACGGGCCGAACCGCGGTCACCGGACGCGGCCACATCGTCCGCGCCGTGGTCACCGGCCGCATTGACCGGCGCGCGGTCGGGGCCGGCTGGGCCCGGGTGACCAGCCGCAGCGGGGGACGGGGCCCGGTGGTCGCGGGGCGTGGCGTCTGCCCGCGGGCCCGGTCGCCCACCGGCCGCACCGGACCGGGTCGCCGGTACGCGGGCGGGTCGCCGAAGTCGAAGCGCGGCCGGGACAGCGCCACCAGCACCAGGTAGCCGACCGCGACCAACGCGTGGCTGACCAGCCGGGCACCGTCCACTGTGCCCACCAGCACATCGTTGACGCTCAACAACACCAGCATCACCACGAACGCGGTCAGCAGCGGCAGCAAGGCGTTCGGCGGCGTACGGCGCAGGGCGATCCAGCCGAAGCCCGCGCCGACCGCGATGTTCCAGGCCGCCGACTCGTGCCACAGGTGGGCCGGGCTCAGCCCGCCGAGGTGCTCGTGCCCCGTCGCGGAGAGAGCGCTGACCTGGGCGATGCCGAGCAGGAACTGGCCCAGTCCCAGCAGCCCCAGCAACCATCGCAGCCCCATCGCCAGCCGGTAGTTGGCCGGGCCGGGCGCCGCCGCCGCGAGCCGCTCCGGCGCCAGCCGCTCCGAGACCGGCCCCGGCCCGGGGACTGTGGACAGGCGGGCCAGGCGCGTCACCTGCGTGGCGGCCTCCCACCAGTGGGCACAGGCGTCACAGGTGGCCACATGGGCATCGGCGGCGGTTGCCTCACCGGGCAGGTCCTCGCCATCGAGCCGCGCCGACAGGATCTCCCGACACTCGTCACACTCCACACCGCAACGGTCGTCACAGCCCCCGCCGTAGTTCCCGGCATTCTGCACGGATAGCCTGGCCGCCATGACCGACGGGTCCGAGGAGGCGATCACCCGGTTGGCCCTGGCCGCCAAGGCCGGTGACCGCCAGGCCGCCGCCGAGTTCATCCGGCTCACCCAGCCCGGTCTGCTGCGCTTCCTCACCGTGCTGGCCGAGCGAGGCGACGTCGAGGACCTGGCCCAGGAGACCTACCTGCGGGCCATGCCGGCGCTGGCCCGCTTCGACGCCCGCTCCTCCGCGCGGACGTGGCTGTACGCGATCGGCCGCCGCGTGGCTGTCGACCACGTGCGCCACGCCCAGCGCCGGCCCCGCACCTCGCCGTTGGAGCACCTCGACGAGAGCCGTCAGCGCGTGCCGTCCCAGTTCGACGAGGCGGTGGCGCTGCACGACCTGCTGCGCGGGCTGCCCCCCGACCGCCGGGAGGCGTTCGCGCTCACCCAGTTGCTCGGCTTGAGCTACGAGGAGGCGGCCCAGGTGTGCGACTGCCCGGTGGGCACCATCCGCTCCCGTGTCTCCCGGGCCCGCGACGACCTGATCACCGCGACGACCGGGGGCCAGGACCGGACCGCCCGCTCGGTGACCCAGCCCGGAACTACCGGCAGATTCGGCTCCAAGGTGCGAGGAGTCGTCCGGCCGGTGGCCCAGCCCGCTCCCGACCGCCCGCGGCGGCGCGGTGCTGCCGGCGACGGGCCGGGCGCGGCGCACTCCTGGGCGGGCTGACCGCCCCGTTCGCGGTTCCGGCTCCCCGGCTCAGGGG
>JADGHA010000641.1 GCA_019689695.1 Micromonosporaceae bacterium
CTCTCCGCCCCGTCCGCTCCCTCGGCCCCCTCGCGTCGATCATGAGGTTGGCTCGTGCGCGAGATGTCGGGCTACCTAGCTCATGATTATTGAGATCCGGCGGAGAGCAGCAGGACCTTGCCGATGTGTTCGTTCTCCCCGACGATCCGGTGCGCCTGCGCCGCCTCGGCCATCGGCAGGCGCCGGTCGATCACCGGCCGCACCGCGCCGGACTCCACCAGCGGCCAGACCTGCTCCCGGACGTGCCGTACTATCTCGGCCTTCTCCTCCAACGGACGGGCCCGCAGCGTCGTCGCGGAGATGGATCCGCGCTTCGCCATCAACGCGGTCAGGTTCAGCTCCGCCTTCGAGCCGCCCTGGGCGCTGATGATCGCCAGGCGTCCGTTGGGCGCGAGCGCGTCGATGTTGCGGGCCAGGTATGCGGCTCCCATGATGTCGAGGATCACGTCCACGCCCCGGTTGCCGGTGACCTTTCGGGCGGCCGCCACAAAGTCTTCCGTCAGGTAGTCGATGGTGACATCGGCGCCCAACGCGCGCAGCGCGTCGTGCTTGCCGGCTCGCGCCGTCGTGAGGACCCGGGCGCCCAGCGCGCGGCCGAGCTGGATCGCGAACGTGCCGATGCCGCTGCCGCCGCCGTGGACCAGCAGCGTCTCTCCGCTGCGCAGGCCGGCGATTTCCACCACATTGGACCAGACGGTGCAAGCCACCTCGGGCAGCCCCGCCGCGTCCGCCAGGTCCACCCCTCGCGGGGCCGGCAGGACCTGGCCGGCCGGCACCGCCACCTTCTCGGCGTAGCCGCCACCGGCCAGCAGCGCACACACCTCATCCCCGGCGCGCCAGCCGCCCTTGACCTCCGAGCCGACCGCGGCCACCCGCCCCGAGCACTCCAGGCCCGGGTACGGCGGCGCGCCGGGCGGCGGGTCGTAGCGGCCCATGCGCTGGAGCAGGTCGGCGCGGTTGACGGCAGAGGCGCTCACCTCGATGAGGACTTCGCCCGGACCAGGCACCGGGTCGGGGACCTCGCGCCAGCTCAGCACCTCGGGACCGCCGGGCTGTGTGATCGTCACGGCGTACATAGGCCTTAGTCTTACCCTTGCCGGTAGGCCGGGTCACGGTCGCGGTGCCGGAGGTCTACGCGGTCTGGCACACTAGGCACGACTGCGGACCATCGCGGACCAAGGCCGAAGAATCGGATCATGGTCACGCGTTTCCGCAGCTCAGGAGGGCTCGCCTAGTGGCCGATGGCGGCGGTCTTGAAAACCGCTAGGGGTGGTGACACTCCTCGTGGGTTCGAATCCCACGCCCTCCGCTCCACCAGTAGAAGGCCCCCCGCTGACCAGCGCTGACGCGCCGGCAGAGGGCTTTCCATCCAGGTTGTGCCGGTCTCGCTCGGTCTCAGAGCCTGTCCGGTAACGGTTTCAGGTCTGTACGGCGGCGTGGCGGGCGAGGCGGCGGGTCATGATGATGATCATTGACCATTGGACGAAGGCGGCGTGGTGGGCGGGTCGGCGTTCGTAGTCGCGGACGGTGCGTCTGCTGCGGGTGATCCAGGCCAGGGTGCGTTCGACGACCCAGCGTCTGGGTAGGACCTGGAAGCCGACCTGGCCGGCGAGTTTGGTCACGACCTCGACGCAGATCCGTAGCGTGGTGGTGGCCCAGTCGACCAGGTGGCCGGCATAGCCGCCGTCGACCCACACCTTGGCCACGGTGGGGAAGGCCATCCGTAGGGCGTGCAGCAGTGCCCGGGCGGCGTGGCGGTCCTGCACGCTGGCGGCGGTGACCAGCACGACCAGTAGCAGACCGGTGGTGTCCACGGCGATGTGCCGCTTGCGGCCGTTGACGTTCTTGCCGGCGTCGTAGCCGCCGCTGGTGCGGGCGACGGTCTCCGCGGCCTTGACGGACTGGGAGTCGGCGATCGCGGCGGTGGGGGTCGTGGCGCGGCCGGCGACGGCGCGGGCCCGCTCGCGCAGCATGTTGTGGATGCGGTTGACGGTGCCGTCGGCGCTTTAGCGCAGGTGGTAGTCGTACACCGTCTTCCAGGGTGGG
>JADGHA010000642.1 GCA_019689695.1 Micromonosporaceae bacterium
CCTCCCCCTCGACCCCGGGCGGCGGTTCGGCCTCGGCGGGTCCGCCGCCTCGCGGGCCCGTGCCTGCCAGGCAGCCGCCGGCAGGGGGAGGTGCGCCGCGCGGTGGCAGGCTGGCCGCGTTCGCGCTCGCCGTCGCCGGACTGGCGTCGTTGGTCGCGGTGGTCGCCGTTGTGGTCGCGGTACTGGCCATCAACCGGGCCGGGGACGCCCAGCGCGACGCGGAGTCGGCACTGGCCGCGAAAGCGGGGGGCGGAGCAAGCCCGGCCGCCCCGGCCCCGACCGACCACCCGGCCGGGACGCCCGCCGCCGGCGGGGAACAGCCGGGTGCCACCGCCACGGTCGGTCCGCCGCTGCCGCCGATCAACCCTGAGGCCAACTACCGAATGGTGGCCCAGAAGGTGTCCGTCTCGATGCAGTCCATCTCATGCCAGGAGCAGTACCTGGACGTGGACGGACCACAGGTCTCCAACGACGAGCAATCCGGCTCGGAGTTGACCATCACCAGCTGCTCCGGCCCGGAGTCGTTCGAGCTCAGGCCCGGCATGGTGGGCAGCCGGATGGACTCCGCGGCGGTCGGCCCGCTGGACTGCGCGCGGGCCACCCGGACCGCGCCGATCGCAGAGGACGTGCTGGTCCCGGTCCGGCAGGGCGTGGTCCTCTGTGTGCTGACCTCCTTCGACGAGGCGAACAAGACGGGCATCACGCAGAAGCTCGCCCTGGTCGAGGTGACCGCCGTCGGCAAGGACGGCCTGGCCAGTATCCAGGTGACCACCTGGGACGTGCCGAGGTGAGCCGGTAGCCACGTCACCGGAGGGTGCGGTAGGTCGGACCAAATCCGGTGTACGGGGTGGTCGTCGGGCAGGTGTACTGGCGCCTGAGAGAATGTCCCGCGACCGTACGTTCGAAGGAGACGCACCCCGTGATCCGTACCCATGACGCCGGCCGCCTGCGGGCCTCGGATGCCGGCACGACGGTGACGCTCGCCGGCTGGGTGGCCCGGCGCCGCGACCACGGCGGGGTGATCTTTGTCGACCTGCGGGACGACTCCGGCATCGCCCAGGTGGTGTTCCGGGAAGGGGCCGCGGCCGAACAGGCGCACGCGCTGCGCAACGAGTTCTGCGTCGCGGTGACCGGCACGGTGCAGCGCCGCCCGGCCGGCAACGAGAACCCGGAGCTACCCACCGGCGAGATCGAGGTGGTCGCCAGCGAGCTGACCATCCTCTCCGAGGCCGCGCCGCTGCCGCTGCCGGTCGACGACCACGTCGACGCCGGCGACGACGTGCGCCTCAAGTACCGCTACCTGGACCTGCGCCGCAGCGGACCGGCACGGGCGCTGAAGCTGCGCAGCCGGGCCAACCAGATCGCCCGCCGGGTGCTCGACGAGCGCGGCTTCTACGAGATCGAGACGCCGACGCTGACCCGGTCCACCCCCGAGGGCGCGCGGGACTTCCTGGTCCCGGTCCGCCTGCAGCCCGGCACCTGGTACGCGCTGCCGCAGTCCCCGCAGCTGTTCAAGCAGCTGCTCATGGTGGCCGGCATGGAGCGGTACTACCAGATCGCCCGCTGCTACCGGGACGAGGACTTCCGGGCCGACCGGCAGCCGGAGTTCACCCAGTTGGACATCGAGATGTCGTTCGTCACCCAGGACGACGTGATCGAGGTGGGCGAGCTGATCGTCGCCGCGCTCTGGCGGGAGCTGGCCGGGTTCGAGATCCCCCGGCCGATCCCGCGGCTGACCTGGCACGACGCCATGGAGCGGTACGGCTCGGACAAGCCCGACCTGCGCTACGGGCTGGAGCTGACCGACCTGACCGACTACCTGCGCGGCACCGAGTTCCGGGTGTTCGCCGGTGCGATCGACGCCGGCGGGTACGTGGGCGCGGTGGTCATGCCCGGCGGTGCGGCGCAGACCCGCCGGGAGCTGGACGGCTGGCAGGACTGGGCCAAGGCGCGCGGGGCACGTGGCCTGGCGTACGTGGTGCTGGACGCGGAGACCGGCGAGCCCCGGGGGCCGGTGGCGCGCAACCTCTCCGAGGC
>JADGHA010000058.1 GCA_019689695.1 Micromonosporaceae bacterium
ACGGGGGCTGGCGGCGCGGGTGGCGGTTGGACCCGCGAGGCGTCGGTTGTGGTCGTGGGTGGCGGTTGGACCCGCGAGGCGTCGGTTGTGGGCGTGGGTGGCGGTTCGACGCGCGAGGCGTCGGTCGGGAGCGCGGCCGATACCTGCGGATCGGGCGGAATGCGGGGGATGATCTCCGTCGCCTCGTCCGGGTCTATCGCCCGGTGCCGCCCTCTCCGCGGCGCGACCGGTTCAGCGCTCACGCGGCACCTCCGCATAGCGGAGGCCGGAGGTTGCGTCGTACGCCGGCACGGTCGCTTCCTTGTCGTCGATGACCTCGTATCCCAGCCCGAAGTCGGCGGCGGCCTCCCGGAACAGCTGGACCCCAGGGGAGGCGTCCAGTGCCCGCCGCATCGCGGCCCGGTCGCCGATCGCGGTGACCACGAACGGCGGCGAATAGACCCGGGAGTTCAGGAGCAGGGTGTTGCCCACGCAGCGGACCGCGCTGGTGGAGATGACACGTTCTCCCATGATCGACATAGCCTCCGCCCCGCCGGCCCACAGCGCGTTCACCACCGCCTGCACGTCCTGCTGGTGCACCACGAGATCATCGTTGCTCGCCCCCGCCGGCCGCCTGCCGTCCGCGCGCCGGGGAGCATCGTCCAGCCGTACCGTGATCGCCGGGCCCCGCACCGCGGCCAGTCCGGCGTCGGCCCGGTACGAGTCGGCGCGGGCGCGTTGCGCGGCGACCTCCAGGTCCGGTCCGGCCAGCCGGTTGGTCAGCTGCTCCACCTCGGCGCGCAGCCGGGCCGCCTGCCGGTCCGCCTCGGCGACCCGCTCCCGCCGGTCCTCGATGAGCTGGGTCAGTTCGGGGCGGCGGTCCTCCCGGAGGGAGGTCCCGTTCGCGGTCGTGGCGGTGGCCGTGAACAGCAGCCCGGCCGCGGCGGCGATCAGCGGTACGCCGACCGACCAGCCCCGCCGCCGGACGGAGAGGCGGGGCGGGGAGAGCGCACCGACCGCCCGGCGCGCTGCCCGCGCCCAGGAGGAACTCCCCGGTGTGTACTCCACAGCGTTACCCTTTGTCCCGGCGTCAGAACACGCCGCCTTGACTACGCTAGCCTTCGACCATTATTCAGACCCCCGCGCGCCGGTCACCCGACCGATGCGCAAACTACAGGAGAATCCCCGTGCCAAAGTCGTCGGTCCGGAAAAAGAAGGTCTATACGCCGCCTGCCGACGTGCGGCCGATGGCAACGGCCGCGGCGAAGCGCCCCAGCCCGGTATGGTTGCCGATCAGCGCGGTGGCGCTGATCTTGGGTGGCATCGCCTGGCTCGTCGTGTACTACCTGTCCGCGACCGCGTACCCGGTGGCGAGCTGGGGGTACTGGAACCTCGCCGTCGGCTTCGGGGCGATGGTCGCCTCCCTGATCCTGCTCTCCCGCTGGCGCTGACGCCGGCCGTTGCGTGCCTGTGACGCGGTGTGGCTGCCGCGCCGGCCCGGCCTACCGGTGCGCGATACCCAACCGCGTGTTGGTGCCCACGTTACTCGTGGGTAACCTAGCGGCTAGGCTCTGCTGACCAGTGTTACCGGAGGGTCCTCTCGCAATGGGAAGCGTGCAGATCGTCACCACGGTCGTCGCGGGTGTGGTGACGGTGGCCGCGGTCGCCTTGGCGGTCCGCGCGGTGTGGCGGATGCTGACGGTGATCCGGCTAGGGCAACCGGATCCGGGGCGGTTCGACCGCACGGGACTGCGGTTGCGGAACATGCTGGCGGAGACCCTCGGGCACACGCGGATGCTGCGGTGGACCCTGGTCGGGGCGGCGCACTGGTTCGTGATGGTCGCCTTCATCACGCTGACCACCTTGGTGCTGGAGGCGTACTTCGAGGTGGTCTCGCCCACCGGCGAGCTGCCGCTGATCGGGCACTGGTCCGGGTTCGGGCTGCTGTCGGAGTGGATCGGGCTGCTCGGCCTGGTCGGCATCGCGGTGCTGATCGTGATCCGGTTGCTGAACCTGCCCAGGCGGCGCCGGTGGTCGCGGTTCGCCGGGTCGACGTTCTGGCAGGCGTACTACGTCGAGTACACGATCCTGGTGGTGCTGGTCTGCGGCTTTCTCATCCGCGGCTTCAAGGCGGCCAACGGCGACCTGCCGTTCCCCACCTGGGCGGCGCCGATCAGCCACGGCCTGGGTTCGATCCTGCCGGCGAGTACGGCGGCGGTCAGCACGGCGGCGCTGGTGAAGATCCTGGTGTCGATGGCGTGGCTGATCACGATCGCCGTGAACGTGACGATGGGGGTCGCCTGGCACCGGTTCACCGCGTTCTTCAACATCTTCTTCAAGCGTGACCCGGGGCGGGCCGGGTCCGGGCTGGGCGGGCTGCGGCCGATGATGTCCGGCGGGAAGCCGCTGGACTTCGAGCAGGCGGACCCGGAGACCGACCAGTTCGGCGTGGCCGCGGTGGAGCAGTTCACCTGGAAGGGTCTGCTGGACTTCACCACCTGCACCGAGTGCGGGCGCTGCCAGTCGCAGTGTCCGGCGTGGAACACCGGCAAGCCGCTGTCACCGAAGCTGCTGGTGCTCTCCCTGCGGGACCACGCGTACGCCAAGGCGCCCTACGTGCTGGCCGGTGGCGGCAGGACGCCGGACGGTGAGGAGAAGGCGACCCCGGAGCAACTGGCCGGGGTCGACGCGCTGGCGTTGGCCGAGGCGCAGCGGCCGCTGATCGGCGATGCGGAATCCGGTGGGGTGATCGACCCGGACGTGCTGTGGTCGTGCACCACTTGCGGGGCGTGCGTGGAGCAGTGCCCGGTGGACATCGAGCACGTGGACCACATCGTGGACATGCGCCGGTACCAGGTGCTGATCGAGTCGAGCTTCCCGCCGGAGGCGGGGGTGATGCTGCGCAACCTGGAGTCCAAGGGCAACCCGTGGGGCGCGCCGCCGGCGACCCGGGAGGACTGGACCCGCGGGCTCGACTTCGAGGTGCCGCGGGTGGCCGACGGCGGCGAGTTCGAGTACCTGTTCTGGGTCGGCTGCGCGGGTGCGTTCGACGACCGGGCGCGCAAGACCACCCAGGCGGTGGCCACGCTGCTGCACGAGGCGGGGGTGTCCTTCGCCATCCTGGGCAACGGGGAGACCTGCACCGGCGACCCGGCCCGGCGGCTGGGCAACGAGTTCGTCTTCCAGACGCTCGCGCAGCAGAACGTGGAGACGTTGCAGCAGGCCGGCGTGACGAAGATCGTGGCGACCTGCCCGCACTGCCTCAACACCCTGGCCAACGAGTACGGCCAGCTGGGCGGGAACTTCCAGGTGCTGCACCACACCCAGCTGCTGGCGCAGCTGGTGGCGGAGGGCAGGTTGACCCCGGTGCAGCCGGTGGACGGCGGCATCACCTACCACGACCCGTGCTACCTGGGCCGACACAACCGCATCTTCACCCCGCCCCGCGAGGTGCTCGGGGCTGCGGCTGGTCCCATCCGCGAAATGCCCCGCAACTCGGAACGGTCGTTCTGCTGTGGAGCGGGCGGGGCTCGCATGTGGATGGAGGAGCGGATCGGCAAACGCATCAACATCGAACGGGTGCAGGAGGCGCTCTCCACCGGGGCGCATACCGTCGCGGTCGGCTGCCCGTTCTGCATGACAATGCTCTCCGACGGGGTGAACAGCACGGCTCCGGGCCAGGCCGAGGTGGTCGACGTCGCCACCGTCCTGCTCAACGCCGTCAAGAAGGCTGAGCCGGCAGGCTAGCCGGTGCTGGCCTCGGCTCGGCGGGGGTCCAGGTCCGGGGCGGCGAGACTGGCGAGGAGCTGGAGGGCCTGTTCGGAGGCGCTGCCCGGCTCGGCGTGGTATGCGACGAGCGACTGGCCCTCGGCGCCGTTGACGGCGAACGTCTGGTAGCCGAGGGTGAGCTCGCCGACCATCGGGTGGACGAAGCGCTTGGTGCCGCTGGTGCGCACCAGCACGTCGTGCCGTGCCCACAGGCGCCGGAAGTCCTCGCTCTTCAGCGACAGCTCGCCGACCAGCTCGGTCAGCCTCGGGTCGTCCAGGTCGGTGCCGGCCGTCGCACGCAGGCTGGCTACCGTGTCGCGGGCAACCGCCTCCCAGTCCGGGTAGGAGGTGCGGGCGGACGGGTCGAGGAAGACCACCCGCACCTGGTTCTGTCCCTTCACCGAGCACGGGTTGAGGGCCCCGGCGATCGGGTTGTTCGCGAGCACGTCCAGGTACCGGCCGAGAACCAGGGCGGGCGTCTGCGTCCAGCTGTTGATGAGCCGGCTGAGACCCGGGCTGACCCGCTCCGGACGGCGCGCCGCGCGGCGGCGCCGGGTGGCCGGGCGGGCGAGTTCGCGCATGTACGCCACCGCGTCGTCGTCCAGGCCGAGGACCCGGGCCAGCGCCTCGATCACCTGCTCCGACGGGTGCTTGTCGCGACCCTGCTCCAGGCGTACGTAGTAGTCGGCGCTGACGCCGGCCAGCATCGCCACCTCTTCGCGGCGCAGGCCCGGCACGCGCCGGCGGCCGAGATCGTCGCGGAGCCCGACCTGCTCGGGCCGGGCCAGCTCGCGCCTGGCCCGCAGGAACTCCCCGAGCCGGTTCTCGTTGTCCATCCGCCAAGCCTAGGCACGGGATCCGGCGGCGACGGTGGCCCCGCCGCTACCAGGATCACCACCACCAGGGGTGGCAGGAAACTGGTTGCCCGCGTTGGGTGCCGCGAGAGTCGAGCCATGAACACGAACGACCACACCCTGACCGGCCGCGTCGCGGTCGTCACCGGCGCCACCAGCGGCATCGGCGCGGCCACCGCCCGCCGGCTCGCCGCGGAGGGCGCCGCTGTCGGACTCATCGGCCGGCGCGAGGAGCGGCTCAAGGAGCTCGCCATCGCCATCGGCGAGGCGGCCGTGCCGGTCGCCGCCGACGTGTCCGACCAGGAGTCCGTCTACGCGGCGGCCAGCGTCATCCGGGCCCAGCTGGGCCGGGTCGACCTGGTCGTGGCGAACGCCGGCGTGATGCTGCCGGCGCCGTTCGAGTCGGCCGACACCGTCGAGTGGGACCGGATGGTCGGCACGAACGTCAGCGGTCTGCTCTACACCGGCCGGGCGTTCGCGAATGACCTGATCGCCGCGGCCGAGGAGGGAGGCCCGGCCGACCTCGTCCACGTCGGATCCATCGGCGGGCACCTGATCCTCCCCTCCTACGCTGTGTACTTCGCGACGAAGGCGGCTGTCGCCCACCTGACCCGCAACCTCCGCGCGGAACTGGGCCCCCGGGGCGTACGAGTGAAGAATGTCGAGCCCGGCCTCGTGAGCACCGAGTTGGCGGACCACATAACCGACGCCGATGCCAAGGAGTCCCTGGCCCGGTGGCGCGAGGAGGTAGCGCCGCTGCCTGCCACGGATATCGCGGACGCCATCGCGTACGCGGTGGCCGCCCCGCCGCGGATGAACGTCGCCGAGCTCATCGTCCTGCCCACCCGGCAGGGTTAGCGGCTCCAGTCCTGCTTGGCGGCGCGGACCAGCTTGTCCTTCAGGTCCCGGGTGTGCCGGCGGGACACCGGCAGCTCAACCCCGTCGATCACGACCACGTACCCCGATCCGGTCAGGCGCAGCTCGGCGATGAGCCGCAGCTGCACCAGGTACGAGCGGTGGATCCGGGCGAACCCGGCGTCCGCCCAGCGCTCGGCGAGCGTGGTCAGCGGGACGCGTACCAGGTGCGAGCCGTCCGCGGTGTGCAGGCGGGCGTAGTCGCCCTGCGCCTCCACCCAGCGCACCGCGGACCTCGGCAGCAGCCGCGTGGTCCCGGCCAGCTCCACCGGGATCGTGGGGTCGTCCTCCCGGCGTGCGGCGCCGGCCGGATGGCTGGCCACCACCCGGGAGCCGACCACCCGGCGCAGTGACTCGGCCAGGCGCTCGGCGCGGACCGGCTTGCGGACGTAGTCGGTGACGCCCAGGTCGAAGGCGTCCACCGCGCCGTCGTCGTACGCGGTGACGAACACGATCGCCGGTGGCCGGGCGAACCGGTGCAGGACCCGGGCGAGCTCCATGCCGTCCAGGCCGGGCATCCGGATGTCCAGGAAGACCGCGTCCACGTCGACGTCGCGCAGCACGCGCAGCGCCTCGGTGGCGTCCGACGCGGTATGCACGGCCGACACCCGGGGGTCGTTGCGCAGCAGGTACGCCAGCTCGTCCAGCGCCGGCGGCTCGTCGTCCACGGCGAGCACGCGCAGGAAACTGCCCGACAGGCTCATATCGCACCGGCCCGGACGTTGGGGTGGAACTTGGGCACCCGCATGCTCACCTTCGTCCCCGCGCCGATCCCGGTCTCCACCACCAGGCCGAACTGGTCGCCGAAGACCGAGCGCAGCCGCTCGTCCACATTGGTCAATCCGACGTGTGGGCCGCCGTCACCGGCGTCGTCGGCCCCGTCTCCGCTGAGGCCTCGGCTGAGCACCTCCGGGTCCATGCCCACCCCGTCGTCTTCGACCGTGATGTGGCACTCCGCTCCGGCGTCCCGCGCCTCGATGCTCACCATACCCACCCCCGGCTTGCGGGACAGGCCATGCCGGACCGCGTTCTCCACCAACGGCTGCAGGCACAAGAACGGCAGGCCGACGGGCAGCACCTCGGGCGCGATCTGCAACCGCACCTGCAGCCGTTCACCGAACCTGGCCCGTTCGATGGTCAGGTAGCGGTCGATCGAGCGCAGCTCCTCGGCGAGCGTGGTGAACTCTCCGTGCGCGCGGAACGAGTACCGGGTGAAGTCGGCGAACTCCAGGATCAGCTCCCGCGCCCGCTCCGGGTCGGTCCGCACGAACGAGGCGATCGCGGTCAATGTGTTGTAGATGAAGTGCGGGCTGATCTGGGCGCGCAGCGCGCGTATCTCGGCCCGGGCCAGCCGTTCCCGCGAGGAGTCCAGCTCGTGCAGGGCAAGCTGCGCAGCGGCCCACCGGCCGGTCTCCAGGGTGGCCTGTACCAGGCCGGGCGCGGGGTGGCCTTCTGCGATCGCCACCAGCACGGCCAGCGGCGGACCGTCCGGAGTGGTCAGTGGCGCGACCACGGCCCCCCGTACCGGGCAGTCCACCTGGTCGCAGGGCAGCTCGGCCTGCCCGAGCACGGTGGACCGGCCGGAGTCCAGGGCCCGCTTGCCGGCCGCCACCAGCTGCTGCTCGTGGTGTTGCCCGTGCCCGTCCAGGGCGAGCAGCCCATCCCGGTTGATCAGGGCCAGCCCGATCGCGCCGAGCAGCGGGCGCAGGTGCCGGACCGCCTTGGCCGCGGTGGCCTGGTTCAGCCCGGCGCGCAGCGGCTCGGCGGCCAGGCCGGCGGTGTGCAGGACCGCGTACGTGGCGCGCTGGGTCGGGGTGGCGATGCCGCGCCGCGCGCGCAGGCGCACGACCGCGTGGACCGCAGCCGCCAGCGCGGTGACCAACGCCACCACGGCGAGCACCGCGGACAGGTTCGCGCCTCCCACGGGGGGAGACTAATATGCCCCCTTCCGGGCCACCACTACGCCGATCGTGCGCCAGAGGATGCTCAGGTCGTACGCGAGCGACCAGTTGTCCACGTAGTAGAGGTCCAGCCGGACCGCCTCGTCCCAGGACAGGTCGGAGCGGCCGGAGACCTGCCAGAGCCCGGTGATGCCGGGCCGGACCAGCAGCCGGCGCCGCACGTCGCCGAGGAAGTCGCCGTCGTCGGCGGGCAGCGGGCGCGGCCCGACCAGCGACATCTCCCCGCGCAGCACGTTGATCAGCTGGGGCAGCTCGTCCAGCGAGCTGGCCCGCAGGATCCGGCCGAACGGGAACACCCGCGGATCTTCGCGGATCTTGAACAGCAGGCCGTCGCTCTCGTTCTGGTCCTGCAGGGTGGCCAGCCGCTCCTCGGCGTCGGTGTACATGGTGCGGAACTTCCACACCCGGAAGGTGCGCCCGCCGTAGCCGACCCGGGGCTGGCGGAAGAAGGCCGGACCCGGATCGGAGATCTTGATGGCGATCGCGATGAGCGCGAACAGCGGCAGCAGCACGATCAGGCCGACCGCGGCGACCACCCGGTCCATCAGGTTCTTGACCAGCCAGGCGACGCCGGAGAGGGTCGGCTCCTCCACGTGCAGCAGCGGCAGGCCCTCGATCGGCCGGATGTGCACCCGCGGCCCGGCGATGTCGGTCAGCTGCGGCGCGACCACCAGATCCACCCCGGTGCCCTCCAGCTGCCAGGCCAACCGGCGTAGCTCGCCGGGCTCGGCGCTGGCCGAGCCGCACACCGCGATGGTGTCCGCGCCGACCTCGCGCACCACGGCCAGCACGTCCCGGCCGGCGTACACCGGCACCGGTGTCTCGATGCCGCGGGCGGCGGCGAAGCCCTCGGTGAGGCTGATCGCCACCGGCACCAGCCCGGCGGCCGGGTTGCGGGTGACCGCGGTGTACACCTCGAGCGTCTCGGGCAGCGTGCCGACCAGCACCATCCGGTGCCCGGCCTGGCCGGCACGCCGGCGGATCAGGTGCAGGACCTGCCGCGCCAGGTAGCGCGCGACCAGGATGTAGACCAGCGCGCCGATCAGGGCGAAGCCCACCGAAAGCCGGGACAGGTCGGTCTTGGTGGCGAACGCGATGAACGACACGGTCGCGGCGACCGCGACCGACGCGCGCACGACCCGCTTGAACTCGTCGGTGCCGAGGCCGAGGTAGCGGCGGTCGTAGGCGCCGTTGCCCCAGAGCAGGATCAGCCAGCCCAGTGGCAGCAGGACGTAGGCGACCACGTTGAACCATGCCGAATCGCGGTCGGCGTGCGTGCCGAAACCGGCCGTGGCCTGGGGGAAGCCGGAAACCGCGGTCCAGCTGGCGAGTGCGGCGGCGGCAAAGTCGAGGAACAGCAGCGCCGCCGTGTACGGGCGGTGCCATCGCGACAGCCGTCGGGTGGTACGCATCCACACCGACCGGGGCACGCCGTTCGTCGGCGCCGGCGGTTGGATCTCGACCCTGTCGACGTGGCGCACGGTATTGCTCCGGCTCGCGGTGGCTTTCGACCGGTGGAGGTCCGTCGTCACCTCACTCGAGTCCTCCGTTGCGGCCCGCGCCGGATTGGAGTGTCCGGCGTAGGAGGTGGTTCACTGCCGACCCGCCCCTCTTGAGTCTCCCACTCGGGGAGTCCGCGGCCCGGCGGATCCGAGGAGACACTACGCCGCTTCGGCCACCGGATGGGGTACGCCCGGCCGGTGATGGGGCTGCCGGACAGGCGATGCGCCGGGGGTCACTATACCGGCGCAAGGTTCCCGCACAACTGGAACTCGGACGCCAGGGCGGTTACCGGATCAGTCTGGACAGACGGCGGTCGGCCAGCGGCTTGCCACCGGTCTGGCAGCCGGGACAGTACTGCAGGCTGGAGTCGGCGAAGGAGACCTCGCGGATGGTGGTGCCGCACACCGGGCAGGGAAGCCCAGTGCGGGCGTGCACCATCAGACCGGAGCGCTTCTCGGCCTTGAGGGTCGCCGCCCGCTGGCCGACCGACCGGGTCACCGCGCCGGTCAACGTCTGCTGGACCGCGGCGTACAGCCGGGCGATCTGCTCGTCGGAGAGCCGATCGCTGATCGCGAACGGCGACAGCTTCGCCGCGTGCAGGATCTCGTCCGAGTACGCGTTGCCGATGCCGGCCAGCACCTCCTGGTCGGTCAGCACACCCTTGATCTGCCCGCGCCGGCTGCGTACCCGGGCGGCGAAGGTCGCCTGGTCGGCGGCGAGCGCGTCCGGTCCGAGCTTGGCGACTCCCGGCACCTGGGCCGGGTCGGTCACCAGGTAGGCGGCGAGCTTCTTCTGGGTACCCGCCTCGGTGAGGTCGAACCCCGAGCCGTCGTCGAGCCGGACACGCAACGCGATCGGCCCCTTCCCGGGCTTGAGCGGCGCGTTCCCCCCGAACGACTCCCGGTAGTGCAACCAACCGGCGCGGGCCAGGTGCACCACGAGGTGCAGGCCACCCTCGAGGACGAGGTCGAGGAACTTGCCGTGCCGGCCGGCGTCGACCAGCTTGCGACCGACGGCCGCGGTGGGCGCCGGGTCGTACGTCTTCAACGCGCTGATCGCGGCGACCTCGACGCGCGTGACCGTGTGGCCGACCGCGCGCTCCCGCAGGTACGCGGCGAGCGCCTCCACCTCGGGCAGCTCAGGCATGGCGTCAACGGTAGCCTCGCTGGCGAGTCCCACCGGGGAGGTGAGCCGTGTGAAGGTGGTGGTCGCGCACAACCGGTACCGGCAGGCGCAGCCGTCCGGTGAGAACACCGTGGTGGACCAGGAGATCGCCCAGCTGACCGCGGCCGGGGTGCACGTGCTGCCGTTCCTGCGCAGCTCCGATGAGATCCCGTCGATGTCGCCGGCTGCCAAGGCGCTGCTGCCGCTCTCGCCGGTCTACTCCCCGCGGGCGCAGCACGACCTCACCGACCTGATCCGCGAGCACCGTCCGGACGTGGTGCACCTGCACAACCCGTACCCCCTGATCTCGCCCTGGGTGGTGCGGACCGCGCACCGTCACGGGGTGCCGGTGGTGCAGACCGTGCACAACTACCGGCAGGTCTGTGCCTCCGGCATCTACTACCGCGACGGGCACGTCTGCCACGACTGCCGGGGACGGTTCATCGGGGTGCCCGCGGTAGTGCACCGGTGCTACCGGGGTTCGCGAGCGCAGAGCGCGGTCATGGCCACCGCGCTCGCGGTGCACCGGCCGACCTGGCGCACGGTGGACCGGTACATCGCGCTCACCTCCAGCATCTCCGACCACCTGCAGGAGTACGGCATCCCGAAGGACCGGATCGTGGTCAAGCCGAACTCGGTGCCCGATCCCGGCCCGCCCGGCCCGCTCGGCGACGGTTTCCTCTTCCTCGGCCGGCTGTCCCCGGAGAAGGGCATCGGCCTGCTGCTGGACGCGTGGCAGCGCCACCCGGACGGGTCGCTGGGCCCGCTCACCGTGGCCGGCGACGGCGAGCTGCGCCCCGTGGTGGAGCGGGCCGCTGCCGCGCGGGCGGACATCTCCTACGCCGGGAGGCTCGACCGGGACGGGGTGCGGGCGGCGCTGCGCCGGGCGGCCGTGGTGGTGGCCCCGTCGACCTGGGAGGACGTCCTGCCGACCGTGGTGATCGAGGCGCTCGCGAACGGCCGTCCCGTGCTCGGCACGGCGTTGGGCGGCATCCCGTACCTGGTCGGCGACGCCGGCTGGGTCGTGCCGGGCGATGCCTCCTCGCTGGCCGACGCGCTGCCGGTGGCCCGGGCCGGCGCGGCGGCGCTGTCGGCGGTCGCCCGCCGCCGCTACGAGACGACCTTCCATCCCGACGTGGTCACCAGGCAGCTCCTCGCGGTGTACGACTCCCTCTCCCGCACATTCCCTGAACGCACGGGTAGTTGATCTCATCGGGCGTGCACCTTCAGGGAGAGTGCGGGGCCGCTGGTCAGCGGAGGCAGGAGTCAGCGGAGGCTGGGGGTCAGCGGCTGGGGGTCAGCGGAGGCTGGCGCGGGCGGAGAAGGCGATGCTGGCCACCAGGAACCCGCCGTTGACCACGGAGAACGCGACCAGCAGCACGACGGTCCACTCCGGAATGACGGTGAGCACCAGCCCGGCCAGCGCGGTCACCGCACCGTAGTCGCGGACCAGCTTGACCAGGCGTACCGGCAGCGAGCGGGACGGCACCATGCTGGCCGCCTGCGGGCCGGACTGCAGCACCGAGGTGACCAGGTTGACCATCCAGGTGCCGGCGAAGACCGCGACCAGCCACGCCGGGGTGCCCGGGCGGTGCGCGACCGCGACCGCCGACACCGCGGTGACCAGGGCGATCTGGGCCGCCACGTCGCACAGCACGTCGACCCGGGCGCCGGCCGGGCTGGCCCGCCCGGTGACCCGGGCAAGCTGCCCGTCGGCGCAGTCCAGGGCGTACGCCGCCTGCCAGCCGGCCAGCGCGAGCAGGCCGACCCACCAGCCGGCGCCCGCGTTGGCCACCACGGTCGACGACACGGCCAGGCCGAGCAGCAGGTTGGCCATGGTCAGGGCCGTCGGCGCGAGGCCCATGCGGTACGCGGCCAGCGCCAGCCGGGCGCCGAGCCGCTGGCTGACCGCCTCGCTGAACAGCCCGCCGCCCCGGTTGGTGGCGTAGAAGTCGCCGACCCGCGGCCCGGCCGCGGAGAGCGCCGGCTCAGCCGAGGTAGTCACGGACCGCCCCGGTGAAGTCGGCCAGTCGCCGCTTGATCTGCTCCGGCGACAGGTTCAGGTGCTCAAGGACGGTGTAGCGCCCGGGCCGGGTGCTCGGCGCATGCGCCACCGCGGCGACGAACTGCTCGTCGGTCAGCCCCAGCTCGCCCGGGGTCACCGCCAGCCCGTGCCGGTGCAGGCAGGAGGCGAGCTGGCCGAAGCGTTCCACCTCGCCACGCAGGTAGGTGCAGAACAACGCGCCCATCCCGACCTGCTCCCCGTGCGATGCCGTGCCGGGGAAGAGGTGGTCGATGGCGTGCGAGATCTCGTGGCAGCCGCCCGAGGCCGGGCGGGACGAGCCGCACACCGCCGAGGCCAGCCCGCCGAGCACGAGCGCCTCGGCCAGGGTGGTCAGGAAGCCGTCATCGCTGATCTTGCCGGGGTGGTTGACCAGCGCCTCGGCGCCGGCGCGGGCCAGCGTCACGGCGAGCCCGTCGATCGGCTCCCCGGTCTCGCGGTGCGCCAGCTCCCAGTCCGCGATCGCGTTCAGATTGGACAGTGCGTCGCCGATGCCGGCCTGGGTCTGCCGGTCCGGTCCGTTCTCCACGAAGTCGAGGTCGACGACGACCGCGATCGGGATGTGCACGCCGTACGAGCCGGAGCCGGCCTCGTGCGTCAGCGAGGCGGTCGGCGAGGCGATGCCGTCGTTGGCGAGGCTGGTCGCGACCGACACCATCGGGATGCCGTAGCGGGAGGCCGCGTACTTCGCGGTGTCGATGGTCCGGCCACCGCCGATGCCGACCACCGCGTCGTACGACCGGGTGCGCAGCTGCTCGCCGAGGGCGAGCGCGGCGTCCAGCGTGCCGCCGGCGACGGTGTAGACGTCGGCCCGGCCCAGCCCCGGCCGGCACAGTTCGAGCACGCGCTCGCCCTGCCCCGGCCCGACCACCACGGCCACGTCGCCGCCCGCGGAGATGCGCCGGTCAGCCAGGATCGGGCCGAGGTCCGCGATCGCCCCCCGCCGCACCTCGATGGCGAGCGGCGTGTTGACCGTGCGGGCTAGTAGCGGCACGCGATCTCCCGGGCCCGGGCCAGGTCGGCGTGGTTGTCCACCTCGACCCAGTCCACCGCGCCGATGGTCGCCGCCCGCACCTCCCCGCCCCGGTCGGCGTACTCCTGGTAGCCGTCCTCGTAGTACAGGTTCGGGTCGCGCCGCCAGGTCGCCTCCAGCGCCTCGGCCAGTCCGGCCGCGGCGTGCGGCTCGATCAGGGTGGCGCCGATGTACTCCCCGAACGCGGCGGCCGGGTCCATCTGCTTGGTGATCCTGGTCAGCTGGCCGTGCCGGTCGAAGGTGGTCTTCATCTCCTCGTCGCCGAGCGTCTTCACGTTGTCCACGGCGAGCAGGATGCTCGGGCCGCGCTGGGCCAGCAGCGTCTTCTCCACGCTGACCGGGTGCACGGTGTCGCCGTTGACCAGCAGCGCGCCGTCGGCGAAGTGGTCGCGGGCCAGCCAGAGCGAGTACGCGTTGTTCCACTCCTCGGCCCGGTCGTTGTGGACGAGGGTCAGCTGGACCCCGTGCCGCTTCTCCAGGGTCGCCTGGCGCTGCTCGACGGCGCCCGCCGCGTACCCCACCACGACGGCGACGTCGGTGAGCCCGACCTCGGCGAGGTTGCGCAGGGCGATGTCGAGGATGGTGATCTCGCCGTCCACCGGCACCAGCGCCTTGGGCAGCGAATCGGTGTACGGGCGCAGCCGGCGCCCGGCGCCTGCGGCGAGCACCAAGCCGATCATTGCGGGTCCCTTCGTCCCTGGGATGGGGTGCGGGCCAACGTAGCGGGGCAGGTTCTGTGTGCGCAGCGAAGGATAACCCGCGCCGGCCGGCGCCGCC
>JADGHA010000643.1 GCA_019689695.1 Micromonosporaceae bacterium
GGATCCCACCGCAGGACGTGCCAGACCCGGACCTCGGTGCGCCCCGGGCCCCGGTGGGCCCGCCGGCCGGGCTGGCGCCGCCGCAGGCGGAGACGGCGGCGCAGCCGCCGGTGGACGCGGGGGCGCCGGACGGCGAGATCGACGACGAAGACGATCCGCCGGACGAGCCCGCCCCGCAGCAGGTTTCCCCAGCGGACGCGGGCCGGGTGGCGCGGATGTCCACCCCGGTGCTCGTCGTTGACGGGCGGCCGCGCTACCACCTGTCCGGGTGCGTCCACCTGCTGGGGCGCGACAGCGAGCCACTGCCCGTGGCCGAGGCTGTCGAACTGGGCTTCACACCGTGCAGCCTGTGCGAGCCGGACACCGCCCTGCTCGCCGAGGCGCGGTGATCCCATGAATCTGGCGGGCGCGGCCGGCGGGCGCCGGTCGGCATGACCAGGAATGACCACAGTGGACCGGGAACCGGCCACGGTCGCCGTCCGGGTCCGGCCCGGCGCCTCGCGGAATAGGGTGGGCGGTCGGTACGAGGGGCCGTTCGGCCCGGCACTCGTGGTCGCGGTGCACGCGCCGGCTGTCGACGGGCGGGCCACCGAGGCGGCCCGCCGGGCGCTCGCCGAGGCGTTGGGGGTACGCCCGGCACACGTGACGTTGCGGGCCGGCGCGACCAGCCGGGACAAGCTCTTCGCGGTGGACACGCCACCGCCCGGCCTGGTCGAGCGGGTAAGGGCGCTTCGCGACGGCTCCTGACGTCCGCTCCACCGCCGCCAACGGGGGCGTTTGGCACGCCGGGGCAGCGGGTATGGTGACTCCCGCGATGAATGACAGGCAAAACGAATTTTGCCGGGTTTAGCGGGATCGGGGGGAAGTCAGAGACAGCCGGGGTGGATGTTTGTCGGACGTCCGTACGTTCCGTATCCTTGCCACCCTCTGGAGTGCGCGGCGACCAGCCGCGCGCCGTTTGCATATGTGGGGGATGTTATGGCCGAGCGGGCGACAGCCACGCGGAAGGCCGCATCGACGACCAGTGCGGCCGCGAGACGCGCCGGCGGTGGGGGTGCCGCGGCGAGGAAGGCAGCAGGAGCGGGGACCTCAACGGCGAGGGCGACAGGGGCGGGGACCGCCCCGGCGAAAAAGGCTGGTGCCCGGAAGGCCGCGGCGACCAAGACCGCGGTGACCAAAGCCGCGGCGGCCAAGGCGGCCGGCGGGACAGCCGCGGCCAAGAGCGCGGCGAAGGCGACCCGGCCGGCGGCGGTGAAGAAGGGCTCCGCACCGGCGAAGCCGTCAGCGGCGACGAAGTCCGCGACCGGGTCGAGATCTGGGGCCGCGTCCAAGACCTCCTCCACCTCGAAGGCCGCGCCCGCGGCGAAGGTGGCGTCCGCAGCGAAGGCCAACCCGGAGGCGAAGGCCGCGCCGGTGCGGAAGGCGGGCAAGGCCGCCGAAGGTAAAGCCACTGCCGCGACCAAGGCCGCGGCCGCCACCACGACGAAGGCCAGGCCGGCCACCAGGGCCGCACCGGCGGCGAAGGCCGCGCCAGCGACGGAGGCGGCGCCGGCCACGCAGGCCGCACCAGACCGCAAAGCTGCGCGACGGCCGGCCCGGGCGGCACAACCTGATACGGTGGCGGCCACCCCGGCCGCCGAGGCGACGACCGCGGCCGCGCAGAGTGGCGTGGCCGCAGTGGAGGACCCGGTCGGGATGCCCCCGGACCGGCGGCCTTCCCCGGCGGCGCCCAGCCAGGTCCCGGCCGGCGAGCCGGGGCCGGCGGCGCCCGCGACCCCCGTTGAGGCACTGGAGACCGCCGCGGGGACCGCGGCCAAAGGAGCGACGATGGCCAAGTCAGCCGAGACCAAAACCGCCAGCCGGACCACGGCGAAGGCGGCGCCGAAGCACACCCGCAGCGCGGCGGAGACCGAGAAGATCCGCGCCGCGCTGGCGGACCGCCGCAAGGAGCTGCACATCGAGTACGACCAGACAATGGCCGAGATCACCGAGCTGCAGCGGGACCGGCTGACCGACTCGGCCGGCGACGAC
>JADGHA010000059.1 GCA_019689695.1 Micromonosporaceae bacterium
CGGCAGCGTCCGCTGTGTATAAGAGACAGGGGCGGGCACGTCCGGGTGACCATCCCGATGCCGGCGACATCCGCCCCGGGCAAGGAGCGGGCGTGAGCGGCCGGCCGGTCGGCGTGTTCATCGTCGACGACCACGCTGTGGTACGCCGCGGCCTCGCCGCCTACCTCAAGGCCATCGAGGACTTCACGTGCGTCGGCGAGGCCGCCGACGGCGAGCAGGCGCTGGCTCGGCTGGCCGAGCTTGCCGCCGCCGACGCCCTGCCCGGTGTGGTGCTGATGGATCTGGTCATGCCGAGGATGAACGGCGTGGAGGCCACCGCGCAGATCGTCGAGCGCTTCCCGGCCTGCCGGGTGGTGGTGCTCACCAGCTTCGGCGAGGTGGAGCGGGTCCACGCGGCGCTACGCAGCGGAGCCGTGGGCTACCTGCTCAAGGACGCGGATGTCGCCGAGGTCGCGACCGCCATCCGGGCGGCCGTCCGCGGCGAGGTGCACCTCGACCCGGTGGTCGCGCGGCGGCTCACCCAGGATCTGCGCAGCGGCCCGGCGGGGCGCGCCCTGCTCACGCCGCGGGAGCGGCAGATCCTCGCGCTGCTCGGCGAGGGCCGCTCCAACCGGGAGATCGCCGACATCCTCGTGATCAGCGAGCGCACTGCCCGGACCCACGTCAGCAACGTGCTGAGCAAGCTCAACCTCACCTCCCGGACCCAGGCCGCCCTGATGGCGATCCGGGAGGGCCTGGTACCGGGGCCGCAGTAACCAGTAACGTCGTTGGCCCGCTACGTCGTTCGTCGTAGCCGGCTGCCGTCATCCGTGCGTGGTCCGGCACGGGCGGCCCACCTATCTTCAGGTGGGTGCCGAGTACTGCCGTGGTCCGCACGCGGTGAACGACGAGCCGTTCGACGTGGTGTGCGCGCGGTCCGGCGTCACGCTCACCGTCCCGCCGGGCCGGTCCATCCTGTCCGTCGCCCGGGAGCGCGGCATCGCCGTCATCTCGTGGTGTGCCCAGGGCGTCTGCGGCACCTGCGAGACCGAGGTGCTCGCCGGTGTGCCCGAGCACCGCGACGCGCTGCTGACCGAAGAGGAGCGCGAGGCGTCAAAGACCATGCTGATCTGCGTTTCGCGCTGCCTGCGTGGCCCGCTCGTCCTCGCGCTCTGACCGGCAGAGGGTGTCATGCGTTGACCGCGCCGTCGATGAGGTGGGTCGAGCCGGACAGGTACGACGCCTCGTCCGACAGCAGCCAGACGGCGAGGTTGGCCACTTCCTCGGCGGTGCCGTACCGGCCGAGGGGCACCGAGGCGGCTATCCGTTCGTACATGCCCTGTGGGTCGTCGGGGTCGAGCTGGGCGGTCAGGTTCCGTGCCATCCGCGTGTCGATGTGCCCCGGCGCTATCGCGTTGACGCGGATCCCGTACGGCGCCCCCTCCAGCGCCGCGCAGCGGGTCAGCCCGACGACCGCGTGCTTGGACGCGACGTACGGCGCGTTGACGGCCCCGCCGCGGATGCCGGCCATCGACGCGGTGTTCACGATCGCGCCGGAGCGCTGCGGTTTCATCACCCGCAGCACGGCGCGCAGGCCGAGGAAGACCCCGCGGGCGTTGACCGCCATGACCGAGTCGAAGTCGTCGACCGACAGCTCGGTCATCGGCGCCCACCGGCCCTCGATGCCGGCGTTGTTGAAGAACAGGTCCACCCGGCCGTGCCGCTCGACCGCCTGCTCCACATAGGAGTCCACGTCGGCCTCCCGGCTGGTGTCGGCCACCACCGGCAGGGCGCCGGGCAGTGCCCCGGCCCGCTCGCGCAGCGCCTCGGCCGCCCGGTCCACCATGACCACCCGCGCGCCCTCCCGGGCGAGCCGGGTCGCCACCGCCAGGCCGAACCCCGCGGCCGCCCCGGTGACGATGGCGACCTTCCCCGCGAACCCGGCGCTCATCGGGCCACCCCATCGGCCAGCTGTGGATCGGCGGCCGGGCCGACCGCGCCGGCGAGGATCGCCCGGTGCCGGGAGATGATCCGCTCGTCCCACTCGTGGTCGGTGAGCAGGTACGCGGCGTTGGCGCGGATCGCCGCCACCAGCTTGTCGGCCACCTCCTCGGGCGGCATGCCGTTGGCGAGTACGGCGTGCATCCGCTCGCGCAGCTCGCGGCCTTCCCGCGCGCCGGGCGGCTCCTCGTCGTTGCGCAGGTGCTCGGGCCGGTTGCGGCTGCCGTGGAACAGGTTCGTCGCGATGGTCCCCGGGCACAGGGCGGTGACGCCGATCCGCGCCCGCCGCTTGCGCAGGTCCGCGGCGAGCACCTCGGTCAGGGCGAGAACGGCGTGCTTGGTGATGCCGTACATGTTCCCGGCGGCGACGACCGCGGTCATCGAGCAGGTGTTGACGATGTGCGCCGGCTGGCCATGCGCGAGCATCCGTGGGACGAACGCCCGGATGCCGTGCACCACGCTCCAGAAGTTGACCCCGACCGTCCACTCCCAGTCCTTGTCGGTGGCCTCCCAGATCGCGCCGTCGAGGTACCCCTCGACGCCGGCGTTGTTGCACAGCAGGTGGACGTCGCCGAACTCCCGGCTGGCCGCCTCGGCGAGCCGCCGCACGGACTCGGCGCTCGACACGTCGGTGGGCACGCCGAGCGCGGCGGCGCCGGCCGCGCGCAGCTCGTCGACGGTCCGCGCCAGCGCCTGCGCCTGGATGTCCGCGGCGACCACCTTCATGCCCTCGGCCGCGAAGCGCTTCGCGAACGCCTTGCCCATGCCGCTGGCGGCGCCGGTCACCACGGCGACCTTGCCGTCGAGCTGCTCCATGTCGGACTCCTCGTCGGAGAATGAATCAGTCCCAGGGGCGGGTGAGCAGGCGGACCAGCTCGCCCGGGGTGCGGAGGCGGACCAGGGCCTCGGGGGTCGCATCGAGCCCGACCCGTTCGCTGATGAGCGCGGCCACCGGCGCCCGCCCGGCGACGATGTGGTCGACCGCGCGTTGGTAGGTCGGCGCATCGAAGGCGCAGCTGCCGGTGAGCGTCAGGCCCTCGCCGACGAGCCGCGGCAGCGGCACCGGCGCGACGTCGGTGGCGAGGCCGACCTCCACGAACGTTCCGCCGGGGGCCAGGACCTCCAGCGCCTCCATGGCGGCGCCGGGCGCGGCCGAACACTCGAGCACCGCCGTGAAACGGGTGCCGTGCTGCTTGGCATAGTCCACGATAGACACCTCGCGGGTGTCGACGACCACGTCTGCGCCGACCGCCGCCGCGGCGGCCCGACGGCCGGGCGAGCGGCCCGCCGCGACGACGGCGTCCACGCCCGCCAGCCGCAGTGCGATGACCGCGTTCAGCCCGATCGGTCCCACACCGTAAACGAGTACGCAGTCGCCAGGGCCGACCCGGGCCAGGTCCACCGCGTGCAGCGCGACGGCGAGCGGCTCGGCATGAGCGCCCAACTCCACCGGCAGGTGGTCGGGCAGCCGGACCAGCTGCCCCTGCGGGACAGCGACGTACTGCGCGTAGGCCCCCGGAGCGGTGATCCCCACGTTCGGGACGGCCGGGCACTGGAACGGCACGCCCCGGGCGCAGGCACGGCAGGAGCCGCACGAGCCGACCGGGTTCACCGCCACCGCCCGGCCGACCAGGCCGGCGTCGACGTCCGAGCCCGCCTCCACCACGCGGCCGGCGAACTCGTGGCCGAGGATCTGCCCGTCCACGGTCATTCCATGCTCGATGGCGTGCACGTCGGAGCCGCACAGCCCGCACGCCTCGACCGCGACCACGACCTCCCCGGGGCGGGCAACCGGGTCAGCGACCTCGGCGACCTCGACGCCGCCCGGCACGCACACCACGGCCCTCATCGATCAGCTCCCGCGGTCGGGGACTGCCGCGAGCAGCCTAGCCAGGCCTCGAAATTCTTGTCAACGATCCTGTGAGCATGAAAGTCTGCAACCATGAGCGACTCACCTGCGCGCCGCTTCGACCTCGGCAAGCTCGTCGCCATCGACGTACACACCCATGTGCACCGGTCGGTGAACGCGCCGGACAAGGTCGCCGGCGCGGAGCTGACGGCCATGGCCGGCTACTTCAAGACCGAGGCGGTCAGCTACACCGTGGACGAGCTGGCGGCGTACTACCGCGAGCGCCGCATGGCGGCGGTGACGTTCTTCGTCGACGTCAAGGACCAGCCGCCGGATCCGGCGCGACCGACCAACGAGGAGGTGGCCCTGCGCGCGGCGGCCAACGCCGACGTCATCATCCCGTTCGCGAGCATCGACCCGGCCCGCGGCAAGGAGGGCGTCCGCGAGGCGAAACGGCTGATCGACGAGTACGGCGTTCGAGGCTTCAAGTTCCACCCGAGCGCCCAGGCGTTCTACCCCAATGACCGCGCCGCGTACCCGCTCTACGAGGTGATCGAGGCGGCCCGGCTGCCCGCGGTGTTCCACACCGGACAGTCCGGCGCCGGTGCCCGGCAGCGCGGGGGAGGAGGCATCCGGCTGGCCTACTCCAACCCGATCTACCTCGACGACGTGGCGGTGGACTTTCCGGACATGCCGATCGTGCTGGCCCATCCGTCCTTCCCGTGGCAGGAGGAGGCGCTGGCGGTGGCGCTGCACAAGCCGCAGGTGTACATCGACCTGTCGGGCTGGTCGCCGAAGTACTTCCCGCCCCTCCTGGTGCAGTACGCGAACACATTGATCAAGGAGAAGGTGCTGTTCGGCACGGACTTCCCGCTGCTGACGCCGGAGCGCTGGATGGACGACCTGGCGAAGACTCCGCTTCGGGACGAGGTCAAGCCGGGCCTGTTCAAGGACAACGCCGCCCGCCTGCTCGGCCTGTCCTGACCGGGTCGGATCTGTTCGGGCTGGGGTGGTGGGGCGCGGGCCGGCAGCCGGTGAGGCTCAGCCGCCCAGGGTCGCGCCCGACGCGAGGGAGCCGACCGACCGCGCGTACACCGACAGCCAGCCGCAGCCACCGGGGACCGTCGGCGGCGGCAGCTGCGCCCGGCGCTCCGCCAGGACATCCTCTCCCACAGCGAGATCGATCGTGCGCGCGTCCACGTCCACGCTGATGATGTCGCCGTCGCGGACCAGGCCCAGCGGGCCGCCGACCGCTCCCTCCGGGTTCACCTCGGCGACCGTCAGCCCCTTGTTCACCAGGCCCGACATCTGCCCATCGGTCACCACGGCGACCTGCCCGCCGAGCCCGGCGCCCTCGATGGCGAAGACGACCGCCGAGGTGAGGCCCATCCCGGGCGCGCCGCGCAGGCCCAGCCCGGTGAGCACGACCACCTGACCGGGCTTCACCTCGGCACCGCGGATGCCGGCGAGGGCCTCCTCCCTGGAGTGGAACACCTTGGCGGGGCCGGTGAACCGGCGTACCCCGTCGTCGGCGGCGGTGCGCTTGACCACCGCTCCGCCGGGCGCCAGGGAGCCGCGGAGGATGACGATGCCCGGGTGCCGGGCGTGCGGATTGTCCACCGGGCGGATCACGTCGGGATCAGCCACCACCGCGTCACCGACCTCATCGCCCACGGTGGACCCGGCCACTGTCCGCTGTGACAGGTCGAGCAGCGAGCGCAGCTGGTGCAGCAGGGCCCGGGTACCCCCGGCCGCCTCGAACTCGTCGATGCGATGCGGGCCGTTCGGCTTGACCGCCGACAGCACCGGCACCACCGGCGACAGCTGCTCGAACACGGCGTAGACGTCGACGTCGCACCCCGCCTCGACCGCGACGGCCTGCAGGTGCTTGAGAGTGTTCACCGAGCCGGCGACGGCCAGTACGGCGGTGACCGCGTTCCGGAACGCCTGGGCCGTCATGATGTCGCGGGGGCGCAGGTCCTCGGCGACCAGCTCGACGATGCGGCGGCCGGCCTCCGCCACGGTCCGCCACATCTTCGGGCTGTTCGCCAGCACGGGTGTGCTGCCCGGCAGCGCCATGCCCAGCGCCTCGGCGGCGATGTGCATCGAGTTCGCCGTGCCCATCCCGGCGCACACGCCGGGACCGGTGACCGCACAGGCGCTCATCTCGGCGAGTTCCTCGACAGTCATCCGGCCCGTGGCTACGTGGCCGGCGTAGTGGAAGACGTCCTCGAAGTCGACGGGTTCGCCGCGGTACTGGCCGGACGGCTGATAGCCGCAGGCGACCACGATGGTCGGGATGTTCAGCCGGCCGGCGGCCATCAGGTGGGCCGGAGTCGTCTTGTCACACGACGACAGGCACACCATGCCGTCGAGCTGCGCGCCCTCGACGGCTACCTCGACGTCGCTGGCGACCAGGTCGCGGCTGGGCAGGATGTAGCGTCCGGCCGCGCCGGCGCTGGTGACCGCGTCGCTGGGCGCCGCCGTGCGCACCTCGAAGCCGATCCCGCCGGCGGCGCGGATGGCCTCCTTCAGCGGCCCCACGATGCCGTCCAGGTGGGAGAAGCAGCTCGCCAGATCGGACGAGGTGTTCACGATGGCGATCTTCGGCTTGGCGAGGTCCTCGTCGGTCAGCCCCAGGGCCGTCCACTGTGCCCGGCGCATCACCCACGGCGTGGTGCCCGGTTCGAGGTTGCTACGCAGGGGGCGCATGGTGTGCTCCTCAGCAGTCCCGGCCGAGGTACGCGCCGGCACGCTCCAGCCGGCGCTGCAGCTCGGCGACGTCGACGGCGCCGGCGGCGGTGCCGGCGGCCAGCGCGAGGTCGGCGGCGGTGCCGGCGGCCTGGCCCATGGCGAAGCAGGGCCCGGTGACCCGGGCCGACGACTGTCCGCCCTGGGTCATCGAGGCGCAGCGGCCCACGACGTACAGGTTGTCCACCCGCTCGGGCACCAGCATCCGGAACGGCAGCTGGTTGAAGCCGCGCGGGTTGTTCCCGCGCTGCCAGCGGAACTCGACGGTGCCTGCAACGTGCGCCTCGACGGGCCAGCCGTTGACGCCGATGGTGTCGGCGAAGTCCGCGCAGTCCAGCACGTCGTCCTCGGTGAGCTGGTAGCGCCCGACGATCCGTCTGGTCTCCCGGATGCCGATCTGCGGCGCGAGGTCCACGATGTACGACTCGTGGAAACCGGGCGTGTGGTCCCGGATGAAGGTGAACGCGTCCAGCACCTGCTGCCGGCCGGTCAGCTCCCCGTGGGTCAGCTGGTCGACGTCGGTCCCGTCCACCGGGCTGCCGTCGGGGTTGCTCAGTTGGGTGAGGTTGGCCCGCCACTCCAGCGGGTTGCGCTGCGGCCGCACGATCGGCTTCTTGCGCGGGAAGCGGTGGGTGCCCGCCCGCTCGGCCTCCTCCATCAGCCGTTCGACGGTACGCCAGGGCGCTTCGCCGGCTGCCTTGGCGTCGACGCCGTTGATCCGGAACATCAGCGACGGGTAGAGCAGCGTCGGCGACTTCTCGTAGGGCACGCCGGACCAGGCGGCGAGGTCGCCGTCGCCGGAGGCGTCGACGAACATCCGGCCGCGTACGGCCGCGCGGCCCGACTTCGACTCGATGAGCACGGCGTCGATGGTGTCCTCGTCGGCCATGGCCACGCCGACCGCGAGCGTGTGGAAGAGGATCTTCGCCCCTGAGCCGGTGACCAGGCCGTCCGCGGCGATCTTGTAGCTGGAGATGTCGAACGCCTGCGCGGTGATGCCGTCGTTGATGGTCAGGTGTGGCGGGGCCAGACCGTCCAGCTTCTCCAGCCGGTCGAGCAGCTCGTCCGCGAGCCCGTGCACCACCCGCCGGTGCTCGCCGTAGACCTTGGCGTGCAGGCCGCAGAAGGTGCTCAGCCCGCCGGCGGTGCCGGCGCCGCCGAGGTACCCGTAACGCTCCAGCAGGATGGTGGACCTGCCGCAGCGCGCGGCCGCCGCGGCGGCCATCAGCCCGGCCGGCCCGCCGCCCACCACGACCACGTCGAACTCGCCGTACACCGGCGTGCGCCGGCTCGGCTCCACGAGCACGCGCGGGCTCACGGCTTGGCCGGCAGGGTGATGCTTCCGACGCGGTACGGCGTGCCGCTGAGCGCGTCGGACAGGATGCTGCGCATCAGCTCGGCCGGGACGAGGCAGTCCGCACACGCGTCGGCACCCGCCACCACGCGCACATCGATCACTCCGCCCGGCTGCCCGCCCGGCGCGGTCTCGTCTTCGTCGGCCAGAGACCACTCGAGCGCGTACCCGTCGGCCTGCAGCGTCTCCCGCAGGCCCTGCAGCGCCGCGTCGAGCTGTTCGGTGCCCATCTGGGTCGCCCCCTTGCTGTCGTCACGTGTCGATGCGGGTGATGGCCGGCGGCCCGCCGCGCGGCCCGAAGGTCTCAACCACCGCGGAGACGCCGGCGTTGTTCGCTCCGGCGACGACGACCTGCAGCGCCTCCGGGGAGTTGAGCACATGGACGAGTCCCTGCCGCCCCTGTTCGGTGTGCCGGTCGGGGACCGCCTCCGGATGGTCGGCAGGCAGCCGCCACCGGGTCTTCCCGGACACCGCGTCCTTGCCGACCGCGGCCAGCTCCGCCCGGGTGCGCCCGGCGTGCTCGTAGACGAATTGCCGCAGGTCGCGCCTGCTCCACCCGGCCCGGGCGAACACGTGGGCGTGCTCGGGGCCGAGCACGAGGCAGCCGCTGATGGTCTCGTGGATGAGCGCGCCGGTGCGCGAGAGCGTCCCCGCCAGGTCCAGGGCGAGCTGCTCGGGTACGGTGGTGTGCCGCGCCTCGATGTGCACCACCGACCGGATCACCATGGCGGTGACCGTGCTGTCGGATGCGGCAAAGCCATACTCGGTGTGCAGCCCGGGCCAGGGACTGTCCTCCTCGTTCTCGCCGATGCACGCGGTGTACTTGGCCGGCGTGCCCTGGGTCGCCTGGTCCAACTCGTGCGGCCGCAGGCCGAAGCAGTTGATGGCGGTCAGCCGGATGGCCCGCCCGATCGTCGCGTTCGCGCGGAAGCCCGAGCCGAAGACGTTGCCGCGGCAGTTGATGCCCAGCTCGTTGCGGATCGGGCCGTTCACGACCAGGAACGGTGCGGTGCCCGTCGTGCTCTGCCACAGGCCTCGCTCCGCGTAGCCTTCCTTCCGCAGCGAGTCCCAGGCGGCCAGCACGACCGGGAAGTACTCGGGCCGGCAACCGGCCAGGGCCGCGTTGATGGCGGCGACCCGCACCGTGCAGGAGCGCTCCAGGTGCGGCATGGCGAGGACGACCTCGGCCGGGTCCCGCCGGGTGCGCGCCAGGAACTCGGCGACGTACGACTCGGTCACCGGCACCACGGGCAGGCCGTCGGTCCAGCCGCGCTCGATGTAGTACTCGATGGCGCGGCGGATCTCGCCGCCGTCGACCAGCAATGGTTCGGCGGCGGCGGACGCCAGCACGTCGTGCTCAGTCACCGCCGGTCACTCCACACCGAGGATCCGCAGCACGTCCGGCACCACCTCGCGGGCGCGTTGGCTGATCTGCTCCCGGGTCAGGCTCGCGACCGGGTGCGGCACCGTGACGAACGCGAAGCCGGGGAAGCCGTACGCCTTCGCCATTGCCCGCGCCGGCACGGTGAACGCGTCGGTGCAGATGCTCACCGCGGGCACGCCGGCCCGTTCGAGCAGAATCCCGTCGGCCACACTGGCCGCGCTGCACGAGCCTCAATCGCCGATTCCCGCCACTACGAAGTCACAGTTCTTCAGGATGCGCTGGATCAGGCTCTCCTCGACCGGGGTGCCGAAGTAGCTTTTGACGTACGTCGAGGAGGGGCCGACGCCCCAGCCGCGGCGCAGCTCGTCGGCCACGGCGGCGAGCAGGACCCCAGCGTTCGGCTTGGTGTTGTCCAGCAGCCCGACGCGCAGGCCGCGCAGGCCGCGCGGCCGGGGCGCGAGCTGGGCGTCGTTCGCGCGGCCGGTCGCGCCGGTCGGATCCAGCAGGGGCTCGCGTCGTGCCAAGCCGATCACCTCCTCGGCGCCAGCGCTGAGGGACAGCAAATCACGCCGTGCTGCTCGTGGACAAGATTGTGCACAGTTTTGCCGAGAGGATCTCCCCGTGCCGGGGCGGCGGCGGCCATTCGCGCTCGGCCGTTTGACGTATTTCCACCGTGCGCATCTCGTCATTGCCGCGCGCCCGTACCTATACTCCGCCCTGTGCGGCAGCCCCGCGCCGTCCCGTGAAGCCGTCCGAAAGAAGCTCGCCGGAACGGGGGCCCGGCCAGCATCGCGGTCCCGTGACCGCCGCCGGGGGAAGGCTGCCGGGAGGGTTCGCCGGGAAGGTCTGCAACGCGGGAGCGGGGCGAGGCGCCGGTCGCACCGGGTTCGACCGACGCAAGGAGGGTCCCGTGAAGACGCAGGCCGCTGTGTTGTGGGAGTACGGTCAGGACTGGCAGATCGAGGAGCTTGAGCTGGACGACCCGCGCGCGGGCGAGGTCATGGTGCGCCTGGCCGCGTCCGGACTGTGCCACTCGGATGAGCACGTGCGGGTCGGTGACCTGCCGATGCAGGGGCTGCCGACGATCGGGGGTCACGAGGGCGCCGGCGTGGTGGAGAAGGTCGGCCCCGAGGTGACCAGCGTGCGCGAGGGCGACCACGTCGTGCTGAGCTTCGTCCCGGCCTGCGGGCGGTGCTGGTGCTGCGCCAGCGGGCACCAGAACCTCTGCGACGAGGGGGCGGAGCTGACGGTCGGGCTCCAGCGGGACGGCACGGCCCGCCACCACGTGCGCGGCCGGGACGCCCGGCTGATGTGCCTGCTGGGCACCTTCGCGCCGTACACCGTGGTCCGGGAGACCTCGGTCGTCAAGATCAAGGACGACATCCCGCTGGATAAGGCGGCGCTGGTCGGCTGCGGGGTGACCACCGGCTGGGGGACCGCGGTGTACGGCGCCGAGGTGAAGCCCGGGCAGACGGTGGTGGTGCTGGGGATCGGCGGCGTGGGTGCGAATGCCGTGCAGGGTGCGCGGATGGCCGGAGCCAGCCAGATCCTGGCCGTGGACCCGTCGCCGTTCAACCGCGAGCAGGCCAAGCGGTTCGGCGCCACGCACACCTTCGCCAGCGCGGCCGAGGCCCGGGCGGCGCTGCCCGACCTCACCCGCGGCCGGATGGCCGACGCCGCACTGGTCACGGTGGACGTGGCGACCGGGGTGGTGGTCGGCGACGCCATCTCGCTCGTCGGCAAGCTGGGCACGGTCGCGCTGACCGCGCTCGGACCGGTCACCGACAACCAGGCGGTGATGCCGATGTTCGAGATGGCGGCGTTCCAGAAGCGCATCGTGGGCTGCCTGTTCGGCAACGCCAACCCGCGCTACGACATCCCCCGCCTGCTCGACCTGTACCGCAAGGGTGAGCTGCTGCTCGACGAACTGGTGACGCGCACCTACTCGCTGGAGCAGGTGAACCAGGGATACGAGGACATGCGCACGCACCGGAACGTCCGGGGCATGATCCGCTACAGCTGAGTCGAGCTCGGAGGCTGCGCGCCGGACACGTTAACAGGATTGTTGACCAGGTAGCCCATCTTGTTGCTAGCATCGGGTCCTGGCGTCAGGCGCGCCGTCGCACGCCGGACCGCCGGGCGTCCCGGGCGATTCGATGCGAAGGGCTGCGTGTCGACTGATGGAGTTCTTGGTGCGGCAGTCGCTCAACGGGGCGCACGCGCTTCCTGCCGAGGAGCGGGAGCGGCTGCGGCAGGCGGAGCGGGCGCGCGCCGCCGAACTGCGCGAGGCCGGCGTGTTGGTCAAGCTGTGGCGGGTGCTCGGGTCCAGTGACTCGATCGGCCTGTACAGTGCGCCGGACGCCGACGCCCTGCACGAGGCGCTCGCCTCGCTGCCGATGTTCCCCTGGATGCGCTTCGAGGTCGAACCGCTCGTGACCCACCCACAGGAGCAGCAGTCCTCCTCCTGAGGGGCGCGGGCTGTCGGCGGATTCCGCCACGGGCTGGCGCGAGGCGGTCCTCAGGCGCGGCCGGTCAGCGCCAGTGCCTTGGCGACCACGCCGGCGGCCGTGAACCCGTAGTGCTCGTGCAGCGCGGCCGGGGTACCGACCTCGAGGTCCTCGTCCGGCAGCGCCACCCGGTCCAGCCGTACCGACAGCCCGTTGCGGCCGACTGTCTCCGCCACGATGCTGGCCAGCCCGCCCACTTCGCTGTGGTCCTCGATGGTGAGCACCGCGCCGGTGCGCCGTGCGGTGTCGACGATGGCCTCCTCGTCGAACGGCTTGAGGAACGCGGCGTCGTAGACATCCGCCTGCACTCCGCGGGCGGCCAGCTCACCGGCGGCCCGCACGGCCAGGCCCACGCCGAGGCCGTGCCCGATCAGGCTGACCTCGCTGCCGCAGTGCAGCCGCAGCCAGCGGCCGAACTCGAAGACGGGCGGCGCCGCGTAGACCGGCTCGGCGCCTTCGGCGATCCGGATGTAGATCGGCCCTTGGTGGGACACGGTCGACCGCATGAGGCTCAGCACCGCATTGCTGTCCGCGGGCGTGACCACCGTCATGTTGGTCAGCGCCCGGGCCACCGCCACGTCCTCCACCGCGTGGTGGCTGGTGCCGAAGATGCCCATGGCGAGCCCGGTCAGCCGGCCGACCAGCCGGACCGGCAGGTGGTTGTACGCCAGGTCGGTGCGGATCTGCTCGGCGCACTTCAGCACGCCGAAGGGCGCCATCGCGAAGATGTACGGCAGGTACCCGCAGGTGGCCAGGCCGGCGGCGACGGATACCGAGTTGGTCTCCGCGATCCCCAGCTCGAGGTAGCGCCGGGGGTGACGCTGGCGGAAGTCCGCGAGCACGTTGCCGAGGTCCGCGGTCAGGGTCAGGATCCGCGGGTCGGCGTCGGCCATCTCGGCGATCGCCACGCCGGCCGGGTTGGTGGCGAGCGCGGTGTCGATCGCGACGTCGGAGAAGACGTCCACCATCTTGGGGGCGGGCACGTTTTGGGTCCCGGTCACCATCGCCGCATCCTCCCGGAGATCTCCGCGACAACCTGCTCCCGCAGCTTCGGCTCGAGCAGGCCCAGGTGCCACGCCTGCGGCGCCTGTTCCATCATCGCCACACCCTTGCCCTTCCGCGTGCGGGCGATGACGCAAATCGGCCGTTCGCTGGCGGGGCCGGGCAGCTCGTCCAGGGTGCGGGTGAGCGCCACCACGTCGTGCCCGTCGATCTCGGCGACGCGCCAGCCGAATGCCTCGAACCGCGCACCCAGCGGCTCGATGTTCATCGCCGCGGAGGTCGGCCCGGCCCCGGAGAAGCCGTTGGCGTCCACAATGGCCACCAGGTTGCCGAGCCGGTAATGGCTGGCCGCCATCGCCGCCTCCCAGACCTGTCCCTCCTGCAGCTCGCCGTCGCCGGTGAGGACGAAAGTCCGATAGTCGCGGCCGGAGAGGCGGCCGCCGTAGGCGATGCCGACCGCCACGGAGAGGTTGTGCCCGAGCGAGCCGGAGCTGAAGTCGATCCCGGGCGCCAGCCGCATGTTCGGATGATCGTTCAGCGGTGAGCCGATCTTGCCGAACTGCGTGAGCCACTCGGCGGAAAAGTAGCCCAGGTCGGCCAGCACCGGCCACAGGCCGGTGGCGACGTGCCCCTTGCCGAGCAGGAACCGGTCCCGGTCCGGCCACTGCGGCTCGGCGGGGCGCAGCCGGAGGGTGTGGTAGTAGAGGACGGCGATGATCTCAGCACAGGAGAAGGTGCTGGAGTAGTGGCCCACACCGGCCTGGTCGATGAGCTGCACGGTCTGCAGCCGGATCCAGTCCGCGCGCCACCGCAGCTCGGCGGGCGTCACCGCCCGGCCGCGATCCAGGGTCGCTTCGCTGTGGCTGCTGACGGGCGGAGGAGCATCGACAGACATGGGCACCCGCTCTCTACCGGTGGGCCACGCGGCCAACATATTCCGCGCCTACATCGCAGTCAACGGCATCGCTTGCCATGATGTTGACAATTTCTTGGACGATGGCGACACTACGGCAATGGCGGCGCGCTCGACACCGCGGTTGAGCTGGTGCGCACCGAGTTGTTCATCGCGGGCAGGACCCTAGTCGGGTGGGCGCGAAGGCGGGTGGGAATCTGTTGTCCACGTTCGTCCTGGTCCACGGCGCATGGCACGGCGGGTGGTG
>JADGHA010000644.1 GCA_019689695.1 Micromonosporaceae bacterium
GGTGGGCACAGTGGACAGTGCCCGGTTGGTCAGCCACGCGTTGGTGGCGGTCGGCTACCTGGTGCTGGTGGCGCTGTCCCGGCCGCGCTTCGACTTCGGCGACCCACCCGCTCGTCGGCGGCCCGATCCGGTCAGGCCGGTGGGCGACCGAGCGCCGACGACGCGCCCCGCGACCACCGGGCCCCGGCCTCCGCTGCGGCTGGTCACCCGGGCGCACCCGTCCCTGACGGCGGCGCTTCGACCGGTGCGCCGGCTGAGCGCGGGGGACAGCACGGCCCGGGTGGCGAGCCCGGTTCGGTCGATCGCCGTGGGCCGGCCGTCGGCGACGCGATGGGAGCGGGCCGCGTGACCAGGGGAAGATTCCTGTGCCGGGCCATCGTCGCGGCCGTGGCGGCCGGGGTGGCCATGCTCGGGGCGCCCGCCCCGGCCGCGGCGCACTCGATTCTGCTCGGCACCACGCCGGCCGAAGGGTCGGTGGTCACCACGGTGACGACCGAGGTCACGTTGACGTTCAGCGAGCCGGTGCGGGCCCAGTTCACCACGGTGGCGGTGACCGGGCCGGGCGGTCGCGCGTACGCCACCGGCGACCTGTCGGTGCGGGATGCGGTCGTGCGCCAGCCGGTGCACCCCATGGGGTCCGGCGACTACGAGGTGGCCTGGCGCGTCGTCTCCCTCGACGGTCACCCGGTCAGCGGGACGTTCTCGTTCACGGTCCAACTGCCCGCCGAGCAGGAACCGGCCGCGCCGCCGGCGCCCCCACCCGCCGCCGACGACGCCGAACCGGGCGGGTGGAGACTGTGGTGGTGGGTACCGATCGGGGTGGTTCTGGCCGGGGTGGCGCTGCTGCTGGTGCGGGTCGGCCGCCGTCGAGCGCCATGACCGCTGCACCGGCCCGGGACACCGGGCAGCATGACACCACGGCTCCGGCGGCGACCGGGTTGCTGGGGACCGGGCTGGTCTGGTGGCTGGGTGGAGCCGCGGTCGCGGTCACGGTGCTGCTGCTGGCCGCCGGGTTCGGTGGCGCGCTCTCCGGCAGCCGGCTGACCGGGCTGGCCGACGCCGGCGCGGTCACCACCATCGCGCTGCCGGTGCTCCGGCTGGTGGGCGACGTGGTGGCCGCGGTCACCGTCGGGTGCACCGTGTTCGCCACCTTCCTCCTGCCCGGTCTGGACCGGACGGTCGGCCCGGCCGCCTACCGCCTGCTGCGCCTGGCCGGGCTGGTGGCCGGGGTCTGGGCGCTGACCGCGGCGGGGCTGCTGGTGGTGACCACCTCGGACCTGCTCGGCCGTCCACTGTCGACGACGACCCCGCGCGCGGTGCTCAGCGTCGCCTTCTCGGTCTCGCAGGGGCAGGCCCTGGTGTGGCAGGTGGTGCTGGCCACCACGGTCGCCGTGCTCGCCCGGGTGTCGCTCACCCGTACGGGGGCCGCGTTCGCCGCGGTGATCGGTCTGCTGGGGGTCGTCCCGCCGGCCCTGACCGGTCACGCCTCCGGCGCGGGCGGCCATCAGCTCGCCGTGTCGAGCCTGGTCATCCACGTGGTCGCGGCCGCCGTGTGGGCCGGGGGTGTGGTCGCGCTGCTGCTGGTCCGACCCCGACGCCTTCTCGTCAACGTGGCCCCGGCCTTCAGCCGGCTGGCCCTGGTCTGCTTCGTCGCGGTGGCCGCCAGCGGTGTGGTCAACGCCGCGGTCCGCCTCGGCAGCCTCGGCGCGCTGGTCGGCTCCCGCTACGGCCTGCTCGTCCTCGGCAAGGCGGCCGCGATCGCCGCCGTGGGGGCCGTCGGGCTGCTGCACCGGCGGTGGAGCCTGCGGCGGCTGGACGCCGACCGGCCGGGCGCGTTCCTGCAGCTGGCGGGCGGCGAGATCGTCCTGCTGGCGGCCACGTTCGGCCTGGCCGCCGCCCTGTCCCGCACGCCGACGCCGGTGCCGACCAACCCGGACGAGTACGACCCGATCACCGGGCTGCTCGGCTTCCCCATGCCCCCGCCCGTGACCGCGTCCCGCCTGCTGGGCCTGGCGCTGCCCGAG
>JADGHA010000645.1 GCA_019689695.1 Micromonosporaceae bacterium
CACCTGGGCCGGCTCCGGGCGGACCGCGACGCGGGAGACGTTCGGGAAGACGCGCTACCCGGGGATGAGCGCGGTGAACGCCGCGGCCGGGCCGCCGGGCTGCGCCCAGCCCGCCGGGCGCTCGAATAGCGCGCCGGAGGCCCGGTGCGGCAGGTCCACGGTGCGGACGTGCCGGAATCCCAGCCTCCGGTAGTACGCCTGGAGCCGCGTGTTGTGCTTGGCGCAGTCGAGCCGCAGCCAGCGGCGGCCCGCGGCCGCGGCCTGCAGCCCGGCCCAGCCGAGCAGCGCCTCGCCGAGCCCGCGGCCCGCGTGCGCCCGGCTCACCGCGAGCTTGTGCACGTACAGGGCGTCACCGGGCCGGTCGGCCGGCCCCCAGAACTCGGGGTCGGCGTGGTCGTCGACGGTGATCGTCGCGGCCGGCGTCTCCGCGTCGCCGTCCACGACCAGGTACATGGTCCCGGCCTCGATGAGCGGGCGGATGCGGGCGGCGGGGAAGCCACCGGCCGGCCACTGGCGCACGCCGAGGGAGTGGAGCCAGCCCGCGGTCTCGGCGAGCAGCCGGAGCACCCCCGGTAAGTCGTCGAGGTCGGCCCGGCGGAGGAGGAGTTCCGGGGCGCGATGGAGCGTGGCGATGGACATGAGACTCCTTCGAATTCGGTTCGAATGCGGTGAGTCGTGAAAAATTCACGAAGCGTGACCGGATGACGGCGCAGAGCAGCCAGAGAACGGAAGAAAGAGGACTTATCTCTCAGGAGGAGCGCGCGGCCGGCCGGAGGATCGCCGGTGACGGCCGGCGACGCCGGACCGGGTGGGCCGCCGGGGCACGCGGATCAGCCGTGTCCCGTCAATGACGCCGGCGTTCCAGCTCGTAACGGATCAGGTGCTTGTCGGCCGGGAGCACGGACACGGCGACGCGTACCGGGGTGTCCTCGGGGTCGTAACCGACGCGGATGTGGACGATGACCGGGGTTCCCGGGTCGAGCCGCAGCCGCTGGGACTCATCGGCGGTCGGCATCCGGGCCGAGATGTCGTCGACGACCCGGATCTGGGGGTGGCCGAGCTCTTCCAGCACGCGGTTGGCCCCGCGGGTGATGTTCCCCGGTCTGGCGATCTCCGATGCGGCGACCAGGTCGAAGGGGAAGTAGGAGTCGTTGGTGTTGTACGGCCGGCCGTCCACGTAGCGGAGACGGCGCCGTACCACGGCCAGGCCTCCCTTGGGGAGGGCGAGCCGGGCCGCGATGTCGGGGCTCGGCTCGACGATGGAGACCTCGATCCGCTGGTCGGGCTTGCGGCCCTCCGCGGTGACGGCGTGGACGAACGAGTCGAAGCGCGGCTCGCCCTGCTCGAGGTAGCGGAACTCGTCCTGGGGGCGCATGAGGAGGGGGCGGCGTTCCCGTACGAACGTTCCACGGCGGCGCATCCGCAGGATGAGGCCCTCGTTCTCCAGCTCGCCCAGGGCCAGCCGAACGGTGTTGCGGCTGACCCCGTAGGTCTCCATGAGGTCGGCCTCGGTGGGTATCTGGTCGCCTGGCGCGAGTTCGCCCGTGTAGATGGCCCGCCGCAGCGCGGCCGCCACCTGTTGATAGAGCGATAATCGTGCCATCTTTCCCTCAATTCGACCTTTTGTTCCAACAAATCTAGACGATCATCGTCTCACGGGGGAAATGACCACTTGACCGGAGGCCGCCGGACCGCGATTATCCAAACGTTGGTACAAATCCATCCTTTTGACGGATGGGTGCGTGCCGACCGCGGGCGCATGCCGCTCGCGCCTCGTCGCCTCTTCGGAGCGGCCGGCCGCGGTCTGCGGCGTCCGGCCGCCGATGGCCACGGACCGGCGCTCCGCGCCCCCGCGCGGTGACCGGGCCGGTCCCCATGGACTCCGCGCTGGCGGGGCTTCGGCCTCATCCCTCGCCGGGGTCGAGGTCCCCCGCGCGGTAGCGGCGCGGGGGGGGGGGGGGGGGGGGGGGCCCGGCCGCCCCCGCCCCCCCGCGGGCGGCGCCCCGCGCCGGGCGCGCGCACC
>JADGHA010000060.1 GCA_019689695.1 Micromonosporaceae bacterium
CCCGGCCGGGGGCCCGGGGGGGGGGGCCGCGCCGCGGCCCCCCCCCGCCGCCCTGGTCCGCCGGTACGGGCAGTTCGACATCGCCGAGGACGCGGTCCAGGAGGCCCTCATCGCGGCCGCGACCCGGTGGCCCGCCGACGGCGTACCGGACAACCCGCGCGGCTGGCTGGTCACCGTCGCCGCCCGGCGGCTGATGGACGAGCTGCGCAGCGAGCACGCCCGGCGCCGGCGCGAGGACGCCGCGCTGGCGGCGACACCGCAGTCGGGGCTGCTGGGCCGACCCGCGGACGCCGAGCCGGTGGCGGACCGGGACGACTCGCTGGCCCTGCTGTTCATGTGCTGCCACCCGGCGCTGTCGGCGCCGAGCCAGATCGCGCTGACCCTGCGCGCGGTCGGCGGGCTGACCACCGGGCAGATCGCGGCGGCCTTCCTGGTGCCGGAGGCCACGATGGCGCAGCGGATCAGCCGGGCCAAGCAGAGCATCAAGGCCAGCGGCGTGCCGCTGGCGATGCCGGATGCCAAGGACCGCGCCGCGCGCCTGCGCGCCGTCCTGCACGTGCTTTACCTGATCTTCAACGAGGGCTACACCGCCAGCACCGGCCCCGACCTGACCGCGCCGCACCTGTCGGACGAGGCGATCCGGCTCACCCGCTGGTTGCGCCGGCTGCTGCCGGAGGACCCCGAGGTGGCCGGCCTGCTGGCGCTGATGCTGCTCACCGATGCGCGCCGGCCGGCCCGGGCCCGGCCGGACGGCAGCCTGGTCCCGCTGGAGGAGCAGGACCGGAGCCTGTGGAACGCCGACCAGATCGCCGAGGGCATTGCGCTGGTCACCGAGGCGCTGCCGCGTGGGCCGGTCGGGCCGTATCAGCTGCAGGCGGCCATCGCCGCGGTCCACGCCGAGGCGGCGGACGTGGACAGCACCGACTGGCCGCAGATCCTCGCCCTGTACGAGCTGCTGGAACAGGTGGCGCCCAGCCCGGCGGTGACGCTCAACCGCGCGGTGGCGGTGGCCATGGTGCACGGGCCGGCCGCCGGCCTGGAGCTGCTCGCAGAGCTGGCGGCGGACCACCGGATGGCCGACCACCATCGGCTGCTGGCCACCCGTGCCCACCTGCTCGCCCAGGCCGGCGACCGGGGCGCCGCCGCGGCGAGCTACCGGGCCGCGGCGCGCCGGACCGCGAGCCTGCCCGAGCGCCGGCACCTTTCCAGGCGCGCGGCGGAGTTGTCCCGGGACTGAGGCACCGGTGGCTACGTTGGCCTCTACGTTGGCCTTATGCGTCCCGTGCGGCAGTTGGCGGACCGGACGCCGGCGTCCCGGGACCGGTACGTCGACCTGCTCCGCGCCCTGGCGCTGCTGCTGGTCGTCCTCGGGCACTGGCTGGTCAGTGTCATCCGGTACGACGAGCACGGGCGGCTGACCGGCCAGTCCGCGCTGGAGTCGATGCGGTGGGCGTACCCGCTGACCTGGCTGTTCCAGGTCCTGCCGGTGTTCTTCATGGTGGGCGGGTTCGCCAACGCGGCGTCGCTGACCTCGCGCCGGCGCCGCGGCGGTGACGCGGCCGCTTGGCTGCAGGACCGGGCGGACCGGCTGGTGCGGCCCACCACGGCGCTGCTGCTCGTCCTCACCGCTGCCGCGCTCATCGCCCGGCCGCTCGGCACCGATCCGGCCCTGATCCGCACGGCGGTGTGGACCGCGTCCATCCCGCTGTGGTTCCTCGCCGCTTACCTGGTCGTGGTCACGTTCACCCCGATCGCGTACGCCCTGCACCGGCGCTTCGGCGCGGCGGTGCCGCTGGTCCTGCTCGGGCTGGTGGGCCTGGGCGATCTCGCGCGCTTCCACGGGCACCCCGCCTGGGGAGACGGCAGTTACGTGTTCGGCTGGCTCGCCATCCACCAGGTTGGGTTCTTCTGGCGCGACGGCCGGCTGCCGACCGGCCGGCGGGCGCTGCCGCTGCTGGCCGGCGGCGTGCTCGCGCTGGTCCTGCTGACCGTGGTCGGCCCGTACCCGCTGACCATGATCGACGTCGCCGGCACCCGGATCAAGAACTCCTCGCCGCCGTCGCTGGCCCTGCTCGCCACGGCCGCCACCCAGCTGGGCCTGATCATGGTTTCGTACCACCGGGCCCAGGGCTGGCTGCGGCGGCGCCGGCCCTGGCTGGTCGTGGTGGCCACCAACTCGGTCCTGCTGACCATCTTCCTGTGGCACATGAGCGCGGTACTGGTGGTCGCAGGCACCCTGTCCGCGGCCGGCGTGCTGCCCACGCCCCGGGTCAACTCGACACCGTGGTGGTTGTGGCGGGTGCCGTGGTTGCTGATGTTGAGCGCCGTCCTCGCCGTGCTCGTCGCGATCTTCAGCCGGATAGAGCTGCGGCACCGTCGACGCGCCGAGGGCACGGGCGCGCCCCGCCCAGCCGTGGTCCGGCTGTCGCTCACCATCGGTGGGCTCGTCGCCGTCGTGGTGGGGCTGCTGGTCAACAACCTGACCTCCCGCTTCGCCCACGAACGGTTCGGGATCCCGCTCGTCGCGCTGGTCGCGTACCTGGCCGGCGCCTCCCTTCTGCGGCTCATGCGTGCCGTGGGCGCCAAGGCGCGCAGCCCGGTCGGGTAGCTGCCGCTCACGCAGCCCGGTCGGATAGCTGGCGCTGCCGCGGCAGGGCTCCGGGGAGGGCTCGTCGGTCACCCCCGGTCAGGCAGCGATTTGAGCGCCATGTCAAAGGTTCTAGACATGAGGTCAAACATTTGCTACCTTGGCGGTGTCAAACATACTTGACATGGGGAGCCTGGCATGACCCACGAAGAGAAGCGCGCATGGATCCGGCTGGTGGTCAGCGTCCTGGCGTACTCGGCATATGTGGTGATCGTGCTGCGCCGCGCCGACGGCCGCCCGCTGACCGAGGTGCCGTACGCGGGCACTCTGCTGTGGACGGTCGGCGGGGCCATCGCGGCCTCGATCGCAATTGAGATCGCGATGGGCGTCCTCAACCCACGGGCCTCCCGTCTGCGGGACGTGCGGGACAAGCAGATCGGGCAGCTCGGCGACCAGACCGGCCAGGCGTTCGTGATCATCGGCGCGATGGCGGCGATGCTCATGGCGATGGCCGAGTGGGACCGGTTCTGGATCGCCAACGTGATCTACCTGTGCTTCGCGCTCTCGGCCGTCCTCGGGGGAGTCACCAAAGTCGTCGTCTACCGCAAAGGCGTACCCCAGTGGTAAAGCCGACCCGCGTCACCAACAACATCCGGTCGCTGCGGTTCGCGCACGGCGAGATGACCCAGGCCGAGCTCGCCGAGCGGATCGGCGTGACCCGGCAGACCATCATCGCCATCGAACAGGGCCGGTACTCGCCCTCCCTGGAGATGGCGTTCCGGATCGCCCGCGTGTTCGGCGTCCCGCTCGATGACGTTTTCCAATACCCAGACTCCGCAGAGGAGCAGCCATGAAGGCGATCGTTCAGGACGTGTACGGTTCGGCCGACGTACTCGAGTTGCGGGACGTCGATCCACCCCAGGCCGGAGATGACGAGGTGCTCGTGCAGGTGCGGGCGGCCGCGGTGGATCCCGGCGTGTGGATCCTGATGACCGGGCAGCCATACCTCGCGCGGCTGATGGGCTTCGGCGTGCGCAGGCCGAAGGTGGCTGTGCGCGGCCGGGATTTCGCGGGCGTAGTCATGGCGACCGGCGCCCGGGTGACCCGGGTCAAGCCCGGGGACGAGGTGTACGGCACCAGCGAGAGCGGCTCGTACGCCGAGTACGCGACCGCTCCGGAGCGGCAGGTGGCGGTGAAGCCGGGCAACCTGTCGTTCGAGCAGGCGGCAGCCGTGCCGGTGTCGGGGACCACCGCGCTGCAGGCTGTCCGCGACGGCGCCGGCGTCCAGGCCGGGCAGCGGGTGCTGGTGGTTGGCGCGGCGGGCGGCGTGGGGTCGTACGCCGTGCAGATCGCCAAGGCGTTCGGCGCTTCAGTGACCGGAGTCTGCAGCACCGACAAGGTGGACCTGGTGCGTTCTCTGGGCGCCGATGACGTCATCGACTACACCCGGGACGAGGTGGACCGCGACGGCCCCCGTTACGACGCTGTCATCGACATCGCCGGCAACCGTCCACTGTCGCTGCTGCGGCGTGCCCTCACTCCAAAGGGGACGCTGGTGCTGGTGGGCAACGGGCGGCAGTACGGTGGCGGGGTCACCGCCGGCTTCGGGCGGCAGATGCTGCGCGCGCCGCTGCTCTCGATCTTCGTCGGCCAGCGGCTGCGCAACCTGATCGCCAAGGAGCGGGCCGAAGACCTGGCGGAGCTGCGGCAGCTCATCGAATCCGGTGCCGTCACCCCGGTCATCGAACGGACCTACCCGCTCGGCGATGCGCCCGAAGCCATCCGGCACCTCGGCATCGGTCACGCCGCCGGAAAGATCGTCGTCAGCATCCGCTGAAGGCCGGTCAGGGACCGGCATGGATGATGTGGGCGTCGCGAAGCAGGCGGATCCCGTCGTCGTAGCCTCCCACCACGAGGACCGTGCCATCAGGCAGTGCCGTGGCGGTGGATGCCCACCGCCGCGCACCGGTGCCGGCCCGGACGGCGCCGAAGCTCTTGCCGTCGCCCGCCAATACGTCGACCAGCGTCCCGCCCGCGATCACGACGCGCCCGGTCGTCGTGTGTACGACCGCGTCCGAGAACTTGTACCTGGGCGTGCTCATCGCCGGGCCGGGGGCGAACGTGTTGGTGGCGAGGTCGAGGATCTCGGTGCTGGTCAGCAGCTGGGTGTCGTCGGTGGTGCCGCCCAGCACCAGGATCCGGCCACGGTCGAGCATGGTGATCGCGTGCTTGAACCGCGGCGTGCCCATCTGCGGGCCTGGCCGCGAAGCACCACTACGTGGGTCGTAGATGACCGTGGACGATAGCCCGTGCACGGACGCGTCCTGTCCGCCGGTGATCAGAATGTTGCCATCGGGCAGCACGATCGACGCCGATTGGCGTCGCTGCGGCATCGCCGGCCGGGGAGCCAGCGAGTTCGTGCCCGGGTCGAAGATGGCGGTCCGTTCGTCTTCGCCGCCGGTGATCAGCACCCGATCGTCCGGCAGCAGGATGGCACCGCCATGGAGGGTTCCGGCCGGCTGGAACGTGCCCGTGGCCGGATCGAACATCTCCGCCTCGGTGAGCGGCGCGGTGCCCTCTTTGGCCCACCCGCCCACGATCAGGACGCGGCCATCGGCCAGCAGCGTGGCGGTGTGGCTGCTCCGCGGGTGCACCATCGGCGGCCCCGCTACGAAGCCGCGGCCCGGAACGTAGAACTCACTGCTGGGCTCCACCTCCGCGGTGGTACAACCGTCGACGGCGCAGCCACCCGCGAGCAGCACGCGGCCGTCGGGCAGCAGCGTGGCGCTGTGCCCGGCCCGGGGCCGCAGCGGCTGCGCTGAGACCCGCGCCGGCTCGGTAGTGGGTGCGTGCGACGGCGAAGGACTGGTGCACCCACCGACCACCAGCACCAGGACGGCCGGCACGACGAGACGTCTCGCTCTCATGCCGACTCGATCCCCGGCCCGGCGATAAGGTTCCCCGCACCCGGCCTCACCCACCACGGCGTCGCCCAGCGCACCGCCCACGTCGGCATCGCCGAGCCCGCCGCCCACCTCAAGCCCGCCGGCCGGCGGCGGCTGTCGGGTGACCTACACGACCAACGCCTGGAACACCGGTCTGACCGCCAACATCATCATCGCGAACACCACTGGCGCCGCGGTCAACGGCTGGAGCCTGACCTTCACGCTCCCCAGTGGACAGACCATCACGTCGGGCTGGAATGCCACGTACAACCCGGCCAGCGGCCAGGTGACCGCGCGCAACCTCAGCTACAACGCGGTCATTCCGGCCAATGGGTCGGTCACCATCGGGTTCCAGGCCACGCACACCGGCAACACCGGCCGGCCCACGTCCTTCACGCTCAACGGCACCACCTGCACCATTGCCTAGCCGGTGAAGGTTCAGGCGCGGTTCGCGTGACTCACGCCAGGAGCCGGCGCAGCCGGTCGGGGTCGGCGATGATGTCGATGGCGCTGACCGTGCCGCCCGAGATGGCGAAGGCCATCAGCGCCACCGGCTGGCCATCGGTGGTACTGAGCAGCCCGGCGGCTCCGTTGACGAGTACCGGCTCCGAGGCGTACGCGAACCGGGCGAAGGTGATCGCCTGCTTGGCCACCGCCGCGGCGCCCCTGATCTTGGTCAACGTGGCGCCGCGGTCGGCCCGCAGCAGGACATCGGGGTGCAGCACGCCGACCAGCGCCTCGAAATCGCCGCGCCGGGCGGCGGCCAGGAACGCCTCGACGACGCGGCGCTGGCGGGGCAGGTCCCGTTCCGGCGCGGACGCCCTCGCCTGCACCCGGCGCCGGGCGCGGCTGGCCAGCTGCTTGGCCGCGGCCGGCGACCGCTCCAGGATCGCGGCGATGTCCTCGAACGGCACGCCGAAGCTGTCGTGCAGCACCAGCGCCAGCCGCTCGGCCGGGTTGAGCGACTCCAGCACCACCAGCAGCGCCAGCCCGACCGAGTCGGCCAGCAACGCCTCGGCCTCCGGGTCGAGCTGGCCGTCCCGGCTCACGACCGGGTCCGGCAGGCGCTCCTGCATCGGGTCCTCGCGGCGGGCGGCCCGGGAGCGCAGCATGTCCAGGCACACCCGGCCGACGACCGTGGTCAGCCAACCCGGCAGGTTCTGGACCTGCCGGGTGTCCGAGCGGCTGAGGCGGATCCATGTCTCCTGCACCGCATCGTCGGCCTCCGCCAGCGAGCCGAGCATCCGGTACGCCACGGCTCGGAGATGGGGCCGGTGCACCTCGAACTGTTCGGCCAACAGCTCCTGCGCCACCCTTGACACGGTAGGCGTCGACGGTTGCCCGGGCCCCGCCCCCCTCGTACCGGTCAGCTCTCCTGGTCGAGGAAGCTGAGCGTCACCGCGGCGAACAGCGGGGACATGAACAGGTTGTAGTGCGTCAGGCCAGGCAGGATGGCCAGCGCGTGGCCGCCCTTCGGCCGGCCCTCGCCCGCCCAGCCACCGTCGCGCAGCCCGCCGTCGAGCAGGTTGAAGACCTCCACGTAGTGGCTCGGCGGCGCCATGTCGGCGTCGGCGGCCACCACCAGCGTCGGCACCTGCAGGCCGCGAACCTCCTCGGTGTAGTCGAAGTCCTTCGCCATGGCCTCGCCGATTTTGTCGAGCAGGCGGGGGAAGTCCTCGGGGCGAGGCGCCACCCGCTGGTACAGCTCGTACATCGGGGTGTCCTTCATGAACTCCGCGGCGGCCCCGGTCACCTGGCCCTGCTGCTGGAGCATCTCGGGGTAGATCGCGTTCCGGCGGATGTTCGCCGATGCGGTGACCACCCGGCGAATCTTCGCCGGATACTTCACGGCGACCTGGAGCGCGACCCCGCCGCCGAGCGAGTAGCCGACCACGTCCGGCTCCTGCAGGCCAAGGTGGTCGATGAGCGCGGCCACGTCGTCGGCCATCAACGCCACATCCAGCGGCCGGTCGATGTCGGCGGTGCGGCCGTGGCCCTGCAGGTCGACCAGGATGACCTGGTGGTGGTCGGCCAGGGTGGGAAGGATCGGCAGGAACATCTCGCCCGAGCCGAGACCCCCGTGCAGCAGCACCATCGGGCGCCCGGTCCCGTGCGTCTCGTAGTACAGGCTGATGCCGTTGACGTCGGCGTACTGGCCCGAACCGGTCTCCACGGCGCTCTGCTGCGTACTGGTCATGCTGTGCTCCTCGTGCGTTCTCGTCGAGCTGACGCCCTTATGACCGGGCGGGTGCCCGGAACTCATCGCTGTCGGCGGCGTGACTTGTCAGACGGCTCGGCTAGGTTCGTTGGCGTGAGTGATGTGGCGACCAGCGCAGCGATCGAGTCACAGCTGGAGGCGCACCGGGCCGAGCTGACCGGCTACTGCTACCGGATGCTGGGGTCGGCGTTCGAGGCCGAAGACGCCGTGCAGGACACGTTTCTGCGCGCCTGGCGGGGTTTCGACCGATTCGAGGGGCGCTCGGCGCTGCGGTCCTGGCTGTACCGGATAGCGACCAACGTGTGCCTGACCATGCTCGGCAGCGCCCAACGGCGGGTCCGGCCGATGGATCTCGGCCCGGCCGGATCCGGTCGCGCCACCGACCCGGGCGAGCCCAGACCGGAGGAGACCTGGGTGGGTCCGGTGCCGGACAGCCGCGTACTGCCGGAAAGCGCCGACCCGGCCGACGTGGTGGCCGGGCGGGAGTCGATCCGGCTGGCGTTCGTCGCCGCCCTGCAGCACCTGCCGCCGCGGCAGCGGGCCGTGCTCATCCTGCGCGACGTGCTCGCCTGGTCGGCCCAGGAGGTGGCCGACCTGCTGGAAACGTCGGTGCCCAGCGTCAACAGCGCCCTCCAGCGGGCCCGGGCCACCCTCGCCGCCGCCAACCTCACCGCGACCGACGTCTACCGGCCCATGGACGAGGAGCAGACGGCGCTGCTCGCGCGGTACGTGCGCGCCTTCGAGGCGTACGACTTGGACGCGCTGACCAAGCTGCTGCACGAGGACGCCACGCTGTCCATGCCGCCGCTGCCGCTGTGGCTGCGCGGGCACGACGACATCATGGCCTGGATGAGCGGGACGGGTTGCGGCTGCCGCGGGTCCCGCCTGGTGCCGGTGGTGGCCAACGGCATGCCCGCCTTCGGGCAGTACCGGCCCAGCTCCACCGGCTCGGGACACGACCCGTGGTCACTCGTCGTGCTGGAGCTGTCGGACGGCCGGATCGCGGCGCTCAACCACTTCCTCGACACGGCCCGCCTGTTCCCCCTCTTCGGGCTGCCCGACCGACTCGGGTAGCACACCGGCCAGGCCGAGCAGCCCGATGAGCCGGCGCAGCTCGGGGCCGGCGCTGTCGACCGCCAGCCGCCAGCCCTGCCGCGCCGCCGCCAGCCGCAGCCGGGCCAGCGCCTCGACCATCACCACGTCGGCCTGGACCACTGCCGCCACGTCGCAGACCACCACGCCGGGGTCGCGGCCGCACAGCAGCTCGGCGAGGTCGGCGCACAGCGCGGGGATGTCGGCGCGGGTGACCGTCGCGCGGACAGCGAAAGAGATCATGGAGGCAGTCACCTGGATAGGACCAGCCAGCATCGGAAAACTCATCCCGCTGGCGCCGATGCGGTCAATGCCGCAGGACCGTCTACCCCAAGGCATCCCAGCCTGTCCGGTATGGACGGTGGCGGCAAACTTGGTGTGGGACCGCTTCGACATCGGAGGCCACGAAGCCGGACCAACCGCCGGTGGGCCCGTGGGCCCAGGCCGATACCTGGCCGGTGGACAGATCATCTTGGGTCACGCCGCAGCGGGTGGTCGCCAGGCACCTCGACGAGCACGATGGGGACGCCGTCCGGATCCGCTATCCACATCTCGACCAGCCCCCACGGCTCTCGCTGAGGTGCACGGGTAACCGTCACTCCCGCCGCCACGAGACGGTCATGCTCGGCCCGTACGTCACGGACCTGTAGCCAGATCCGCAGCGGGCCTGCCGGGGCTGGCTCGCCGTCGGAGGTGCCGGATACCTCAAGTAGTCCTTGGCCAAGGAAGAAGACCAGCCCCGGATTCTCCGGCGGCCCGAACTCGCGATAGACCGCGAGCCCGAGAATGTCCCGGTAGAAACGGCGACTGCGCTCCGGGTTGGACGGGCGTACCAGAATGCGGCTGCTAAGTACCTCCATGGCTCGATCATTCCCGGCGCAGCCGCCGAGTACCCGCCGATCCTACGTATCGCCTCGGCAAGCGGCCACGGCTGCCACGGCCCGAAACAGGGTCAACCGCGGGGCGGGAGTGGACTGCGTTGCCCGGCCAGTTCGGCCAGGTCCTCGGCGGTGAGGCGGATGCCGGCCGCAGTGATGTTCTCGACGAGGTGGTCGAGCGAGCTGGTGCCGGGGATGGCCAGGGTGACCGGGGATGTGGCGAGCAGCCAGGCTAGGGCGACCTGTGCTGCGGTCGCCCGGTGGCGGGCGGCGACGGTCGCCACCGGTGCCTGGTCGACCCGCGCCCGACCGCCGCCGAGGGGGAAGTACGGCACGTACGCGATGCCGCCCTGCTCACATTGCGCGAGGATCGGAAGGTCGTCCTGGTCGTGCACGCTGAAGCGGTTCTGCACGGCGGCGACCGGGGCGATCGACCGCGCTTCGGCGAGCTGGGTCGCGTCGACGTGGCTGACGCCGAGGTGCCGGATCAACCCTTCGCGGCGCAGCTCCGCCAAGGCTGCGAACCGCTCGCCGATGGACTCCCCGCCCGGCTTCCCCATCCCGCCTACGCGTAGGTACACCAGGTCGAGGTGGTCGCGGCCGAGGCGGCGCAAGTCCTGCTCGACAAGACGGCGCTGGGCGGTTGCCGGATCGGCGAATGCGCCACCGCCCTCCAGGAGCGGACCGACCTTGGTGGCGATCACGAGGTCATCGGGGTACGGGGAGAGCGCCTGCCGGATCATCTCGTGCGCGTGCAGGTCGCCGAATCCGTACGAGGCCGCGGTGTCGATGTGGCTCACGCCGAGCTCGACGGCGCGGCGCAAAATTGCCACGCCCGCCGCGGGTTCCCGCACCCGGCCACCGAGGGCGAGCCGCATCGCGCCGAAACCGAGCCGGCTGATCCGCAGGTCACCGCCGAGGATGAAGTCGCCGGCCGCAGCGGCTGTGGTCGGGCTCTCGACGGCTGTGGTCGGGTTCTCGTTGGTTGTCACTGCGGGCACCGTCCTTGTCGTAAGCATCGTTGTCCGTTGATCAGGCGGAGGCGTTTCGGCACTATCCGGGTCTTCCGCGGATCAGCGGCTGCACTAGCCGCGGTCGCTTCACCTCTACAGGTACGAGACGTACCGTACCTTAATGGCTTCGAGTTCTCCACTGCACGCCCCTCCTCTGCGGTACGCTGCGTACCCGAGAGGAACCGGATGGCCGACAAAGCGCAACCCGACTCGACACCTCAGCGACCCGCGCCGAGCAGACGGCGGGGCGCCGCGCTGGAGCAGGCGATCCTGCGTGCGGCCATGGAAGAGCTCACCGAAACCGGCTATGCCGGGCTGACTATGGAACGGGTCGCCCGCCGGGCCGGCACCAACAAGAACGCCATCTACCGCCGCTGGCCCACCCGCGCCGCGCTCGGCGTCGCCGCTTACCGGCAGTTCGTCGTCACCAACACGCAGATCCCCGACACCGGCGACCTTCGTGGTGACGCGCTGGAAATGCTGCGCCGCGCCAACCGCACCTGGTCGTCACCCACCGGCGGCATCCTGCGCGCCCTGCTCGCCGGCGCCCGCGACGACCCCCAACTGCTGGCCCAACTGCAGGAGCGCACAGCCGATGCCGGAAGCGCCGCCTGGCTGACCATCCTTGCCCGCGCCGTATCCCGCGGCGAGATTGGACCCGAGGCCCTGCACCCTCGTGTCGCCACCGTCGCCGTCGTACTGCTCCGCGATGAGTTCATCACCCGCGGCTACCCCGAGGTGCCCGACAGCGTTTTGACCGACATCATCGACGAGGTCTACCTGCCACTACTGCGCGGACGCGGCACCGACAGCCCGAGCTCCTGACGACGAACGCGAAGATGGCGTCCAGTGCGATCAACTCGGTGAACAGCAGGCCCGGTCCGATCACCGCCCGGCGCGTACGGCACGATCCGGAGGCGAAACGCGAGCAGGGTCAACGCGGCACGACTGGCGCGTGCACTCGCTCGGCCGAGTACCGGCTACCTTCTACCCCTTGACGATCAGCGACGGCGCGATCGAGCAGCGACCAGCCGGTGGTGCAGGCAGAGTGAAGTCGACGCTGGTCGCCGTCCATGATAGACCGTCGAGGAGCGCTGGCAGGTATGGGTTCCATACGGCAAGTCATCTATGTAACTTGTCGACAGGGATGACTCGTATCGTGCAGGGTCTCCGACCGAGCGCCGACGCGAAGGGGGGAGGTATGCGAGCGCTCGCGGATGAACCATCGGTAGGTGCTCCTCGGGTGCGGCGGCGAGTTTGACTGACGGGGTGTGAAACGTGTCTCGTGTCCTCCGGACGGCGGGGTCTGTGCTTGTCGTATGCCTGCTGGTCGCCGCGTGCACCGGTAGCGATCCGGCACCCGTAGGTCACGATGAGACAAGCGAGGAGACAAGCGGGCCGCGGCTGCCGAGCCTCTCGGTGCACGGCGCCGGTGAGGGAACGATCTGGCTTCTCGCCGGCCCCGAACCGATATCCGCCAACGTCTTCCGGATCGCCGCCGGGACCGGGCAGGTCCGGCAGGTGACCAGTAACCCGAAGGGCCACGGCATCTCGTGGCTGTCCGCGTCCAAGGCTGGCGTGGTGGTGGCAGACGCCCGCACCGGCACAGACCGCGTTGGCATGCTGAGTCAAACCGGGCAGGTGACGCCCATTCACACCGGAGATCCGGACACAACCCGCGCCTTCACTCCTGCACTGGCTCCGGACGGCACGGTCGCGTTTGCGCGGGCGGTCTATCCCCGGGAATCCGGCGTGCCGATGGTGCCCGGCTCCTCCTCGGGATCTGTGGCACCGAGCCCGGGGCGGGTCGCCCCTGTCTGGGAGCTCGTGGTGGCTCCACCCGGATCGGGACCTGTCACCGTCGTGCATCATGGCGACACCGACGTGGCGGCGCCGGCGTGGGGACCGGGTATGGCACTTGCCTTCGTCGAGTCGCCAGGCACCCATGATCCGGGCGTACGGCCACAGGTGCTGATCCAACGCGATAGGTCAGCTCCTGTCGTCAGGTTTGACGTCGCCTTGGACAAGGTTGGATCGCTTGCCTGGGGGCCGCACGAAGCGGTTCCCCTCGCCGTCACCGACGGCGAACGCGCCACTGTGCTGCTTGATCTCGAGACCCGGACGCAGCGGAGGCTGCCCGCTGGATGGGTCGGGCTGTGCTGGAGCCCACATGGAAGGCAGCTCCTCGTCGCACGCGGTGCCGACCTCGGCTTGGTCGCGGCCGATAAGCCAACGCAGGTCGTGGAGGTGGGGCGGCTGGACGTAGGGTCAGCCTTCGGCTGCGGTTGGGTCGGCGAGTAAGCCATAGTGCCTGAGAATCGGGGGCTTGCGGTCGCCCGCGCCGATCGGATGCAACGGCGTGGCTGGCCAGCACCACATCACACACCTCGTCCTGATGGACTCGCGGGATGGGCCCGGGTACGGCCCCGCTTGGCTGCCGGACCGCTGCCTGGGCGAGGGCGAGTTGAGGCGGCGAGCCCTCGGATATCGATCAGCGGAAATCACATTTGCGCTAGCATTCGCAGCAGTCGAGTTTGCAGGAGATGTCGTGCGGCGAGGGCCTGGTATCCGAACACCTACCGTTCCCCGGCTCGCTCGATGAGCCCGACAGCACTAGCCCTCGTCGTTGCGGCCGCCTTCTGCCACGCCGGCTGGAACCTCGCGGCAAAGCGGGCAGGCAACGGTGGTCCCGCGCTGCTATGGCTGGCGACTCTCGCAACGAGCGTGCTGTACCTACCGGTCGTGCTCCTTTCCCGACCACGGGTGACCTGGCTGGTCGTCGGCGTGACCGTGGTCAGCGCAGTACTTCACCTCGGCTACTTCCTGCTCCTGCAACGCGGCTACGCCATCGGTGACCTGTCCGTCGTGTACCCGCTCGCTCGGGGCACCGGACCGCTACTGTCTGTCGCGGTGGCGGTACTGCTGCTCGGCGAACGGCCAGGATGGCTGGCGCTGACCGGGGCTGCGGCGGTCATCGGCGGCATCCTGATCGTCAGCGGCGGCGGGTTGGGTAGCGCTCAACGACACCACCGGAAGAGCCTGGCGTTCGGCATCGCGACCGGGGCGGCGATCGCCGCGTATACGGTCTTCGACGCGCACGCGGTCAGCGCTCTGGCCATCGCGCCAGTGCTGTTCGACTGGGGGAACAACACCGCCCGGATGCTGCTGCTCACGCCGTACGCGGTAAAGAACCTCGACCGGGTACGGCAGGTCTGGCG
>JADGHA010000646.1 GCA_019689695.1 Micromonosporaceae bacterium
CGGTACGCGGGACCGCGGTCGCCGCCGGCCTCAGCGTGGCCGCGCTGTGGATGCTGGTCTTCGGCCTGCTCGCCGGCGGGCTGCGGGGGTACGCCTGGTTGAGCCTGTTCGCCGGGGCGGTGGCCTGGCTGGTGTCGCTGGGGCTGGCCCGCTTCGGCGACCGCGGGGTGGCGGTCGGGGTGGCGATCAGCACGGGCCTGGCGATGAGCATCACCGCGGTGGCGGTCGCGGTTCACTGGGCCAACAGCGGCGACTGGCCATTGTGGTAACTAGCTCGTTGTAGTGCGCAGATAGCAGAATGTAGCGGGACTTGACGAAATCCCGCCCGGTAGGCACTCTCGGCGGCATGGCCTTGACGTTGCAGCGGCTCGACCCTGACCGCCGTCGCCGGCGGCTGCAACTGCTCGCCGAGCTCGCCGACGCGAAGTCCGTGCGGGACCGGGAGCGGCCCCGCCGTGTCCGCCATGACCGGCTTCGCGAACTCATCGCCGTTCGCCGGCGGCTGGCCAGCATCGGCTCCTGAGCCAAGGTCGCGGTCCGGTCCGGCAGCTGGGCGCGGCACCCCAGCATCGTCGCGCACCCTGCCCGCACGGCGCCGGGTCGGCGGGGGAGCCGGCGCCGGCGGTCTCGGCACATCGCGATAAGCGGTTAGGGCGAGGAACGCGCCACGTGGGTACGTGACCGGCTACCGTCACGCTTGACGTAGTTGCGGCCGTCCTGGCCGGGCACGACAAGGCCGCCGAACAACTTGGGGGAACGGGTGTCGTACTTCGCTGCCGCGGTGGTGCGCGGGTCGAAAGGCTGGGAGGCGTCCGAGCTCGACCTGACCGGCGCCGCCGACGTGGAAGAGGTCGCCGACCGGCTGCGCGACGTGGACCCGGAGGCCGACGTCTCGTTGCTGTTCGTCGAGTCGGACGACGCGTACCTGGTGATCATGAGGCTGGACCAGGGTGAGGATCTGCGAATCTTCGGCTCGGACGCGGCGTTCGCCGAGGAGTCCCGGCTGGGCGCGCTGCTGCTCGGGGAGGTCGAGGAGCCGGCGCTGCGGATCGAGGACGTGACTACGGCGGCCGCCGCGAACGTGGCGGAGGAGGCCGAAGGGCCGCGGGGCGCCGCCGGGCCGCTGGACGCGGACATCGATCCGGTGGGCGACGCGGATCTGCTCGCCGACCTCGGCGTCTCCTCCCGCCAGCTGCTCGCCCTGTGCGCCACCGAGGGCATGCTGCCCGCCGACATCACCGCGGAGCTGGGTCAGCTGATCGGGTTCGGCGACGAGATCGAGGACCTGCGCGAGGTGGCATGACGGGGTGTGCTCCCGCCCGGGCGGCGGCGGGTGGCTGAGCCCGGCCCGTCGAGGCGGGCCCGGCACGAGGAGTGGATGCGGCGGGCGCTGGCCGTCGCGGCCGGCAGCAGCCTGGCCGGGGCCGGTGCGGACGTGCCGGTGGGCGCCGTGCTCTACGGGCCGGACGGCGCCGAGCTCGCGGTCGGCCGCAACGAGCGGGAGCTGACCGGGGACCCGACGGCGCATGCCGAGATCGTGGCGATGCGCCGGGGCGCTCGTGCCCGCGGCTCCTGGCGGCTGGATGGCTGCACCCTCGTGGTCACCCTGGAGCCGTGCACCATGTGCGCCGGCGCCCTGGTCCTGGCTCGGGTGTCTACTGTGGTGTTCGGCGCGTGGGAGCCCAAGACCGGCGCGGCCGGCTCGCTGTGGGACGTGCTGCGCGACCGCCGCCTGACCCACCGCCCGGAGGTCTACCCGGGAGTACTCGAGGTGGAGTGCGCCGCCGTTATCCGCTCCTTTTTCCGCTCCTAGTGGCTGTCGCCGCCGCGCACCCCACCCTCCGCGCGCGGCCTCCCGTCGATCACGGGGCTGGATGGCGAAAAACGGATACTTTCGGCATTACCGTCATGATCAACGGGGCGGTGTGGCGGTTGCGGCGGCGGTGTGGCAAAGGAGGGTGGCGGCGACGGCGCGGGCGGCGTCGGTCCAGGGGGTGGGGCGCAGCGTCGCCGGGTCG
>JADGHA010000647.1 GCA_019689695.1 Micromonosporaceae bacterium
GCGGGCGCACCTCGGTGGCGACGAAGCGGACAAAGCCTTCCGGGTCCGGGTCGTCGCCGGTCGGCTGCAGGACGACCCGGTCGGCGCCGGCCTCCGCCAGGCGGCGGATCGCATCGGCGATGGCCGGCGCGTCACCGGCGACCCCGACATCCTCGCCCACCCCGTATGCCCTGCGCGTCGCCGCCAGACGCTGCTGCGCGGTCGGCCCGGTGGCGGCGAGCAGGTAGACGGTCACCAGGTGCGCACCGCCGCGACGGGCGGTGGCTCGCCCTTCGTCGATCAGTTGGCGGGCCCGCCGTACGTCGTCCGGTGTCTGCCGGGCGGTGAGGATGGTGCCGTCCGCGACCTCGCCGCACAGCCGCAGTGACCGCGGTCCCTCCGCGCCGGCGAGGATGACCGGCGGCGACGCCGGCGGCCAGTCGAGGGCGACGTCGCGCAGCCGGACGTACTCTCCGTCCACAGTGACCTTTTCACCGGCGAGCAGCGCGCGCAGCGCGGTGATGTACTCGCGCAGCAGGGTCAGCGGCGAACGCGCCCGTGCGCCGACCTGGTCCATCCAGGACTGCACCCCGTGGCCCACACCGATGGTCACCCGCCCCGGGAACAGCCGGTGCAGCGTGGCGACCTCCATCGCGGTGAGTGCGACGTTGCGCAGCGGCACCGGAAGCAGCCCGACGCCGACGGCCAGGCGTTCGGTCCAGGCGAGCGCTGCGGCGGCGCTGGCGATGCCGCTCTCCAGGAAGCAGTCCTCCCACAGCCACAGCTCCTCCAGGCCGGCCTCGTCGGCCGCCTGAGCCACGGACCGCAGCCGCTCGGGCGGAAGCTGGGGGAGGAAGATCGTACCGAGTGTCGTCATGGCGGCAATCCTCCCGCATCCCGGGCCGCGACTCCGGCACCGGTCCGCCGGTCAGTGCGGCGCGATCTCGGTCGAGCGGCGGGTGACCAGCCGGCACGGCAGCAGCTGGACGCCCTTCTCCAGCGGTTGGTGGCCCTCGATCGCGGCCAGCAGCTTCGTCGCGGCGGTGTGGCCGAGCTCGGTGAGGTTCAGGTCGATGGTGGTCAGCGGCGGCCGACAGCCCTCCACCATGACGTCCCAGTTGTCCACGCCAACGATGCCGACCTCCTCCGGGACCCGGCGTCCCGCCTCGCGCAGCGCGTCCGCCACGCCTCGGGCGATCTGGTCGCTGCCGCAGAAGATGCCGTCGAACTCCTCGCCGCTGCGCATGAGGATGGTGGCCGCCTCCCGCCCCCACCGCTCGCTCCACTCGCCCATCAGCGGCGCGCCGAGCACCATCGTCTCGCCGCCCGCCTCCAGCGCCTTGCGCGCGCCCTCGGCCCGCTCCCGGGCGGCCAGGTGCCGCTGCGGGCCGGTGATGTGCGCGATCTTCCGTCGACCGGTGGTGAACAGGTGCTCGATGGCGAGGCGGGCGCCCTGCTCGTCGTCATGCAGCAGCGACAGGTCGTCCGGATGGTCGGAGCGGGCCCGCGCGTACACCACCGGAACCGGCAGGTCCCGCCCGAGCGAGGGGCGGGGGTCGGTGGTGCGGCCGGTCACGATGATCCCGTCGACCCGGCGGCCCAGCAGCGTCCGGAGGTAATGCTGCTCGCGGATCGGGTCGCCGCGGCCGTCGCAGAGCAGCACGGAGATCTGCCCGGCGCCCAGGGCGTCTTCGGCGCCGAGCATCACCGGGATGGTGAACCGGCCGAAGCTGTCCGTGGTGAGCACGCCCACGGTGTAGGTCCGCCCCTCGATCAGGTTGCGGGCCAGCATGTTCACGTGGAAGCCGAGCTCCCGGGCGGCCGTGACCACCCGCTCGCGCGTCTCCGGCCGCAACTGGCCGCGGCCGTTGAGCGCCTTCGACACAGTGCCCGGCGAGACGCCCGCACGCCGGGCGACATCACTGACCGTGACCGCCGATCCACGCCGCCTCTCTGCCAGGGCTACTCCTTCCAGCGACACGCCGATGGCACGGAAGCGTAGCGGCTAAGGAAAAGTTTCGGCAACGTTCGGAAACG
>JADGHA010000648.1 GCA_019689695.1 Micromonosporaceae bacterium
TTTTTTTTTTCTTTTTCCCTCGGGGGGGGGGGGGGGGCCCGGCCCCCCCCCAGGACCGGGCCGCCGGTGAGATCGAGGAGGCGGACCTGCCCGCGCCGGTCGGGCTGGCCGCCACCGGCGGCCGCGGGCAGATCACGCTCACGTGGGACCCGGTCCCGGGCGCGATCGGGTACGCGGTGCATCGAGCGACCGACCCGGCCGGCCCGTACGAGCTGGTGGACCACGGCGGCGGCGACGTGCTGGCGGTGCCGCACGGCGCCTACGCCGACACCACGGGCGAGCCGGGCCAGCAGTACTGGTACGCCGTCGCGCCGCTGGCCACGGTCAACGCGATGGGTCCGCTCAGCGACCCGGTCCCGGGAATGTCCACTGCGGACGGGCCGGGAGAGGTGGCAGTGAGCGTGGCCGCCGACGGCGACGCCGGCCCGCTGCACCGGCTCTGGCGGGAGGTGGTGGGCTCCGAGCACCTCAGCCACCTGCTCTGCGCCGACCTGACCGGCGGCCGGCCGATCGGGACCGAGCTGCGCGACGCACTGCGGCGGGTCCACCATGAGCTCGGCGTGCGGCTGGTGCGCGCGCACGCGATCCTCTGCGACGACCTCGGCGTGTACAAGGAGGTCGACGGCGAGCCGCGGCTGGACTTCAGCGGCATCGACCAGGTCTACGACATCGTGCTCGGCATCGGCATGCGGCCGGTGGTCGAGCTGTCGTACATGCCCCGCGACCTGGCCCGCGACCCGTCGCAGACGGTCTTCGCCTACCAGGCGGTGGTCTCGCCGCCCCGGGACTGGGACCGCTGGGCGATGCTCATCCGCGAGCTCGTCGCCCACCTGGTCGAGCGGTACGGGGCCGAGGAGGTCCGGCAGTGGCCCTTCGAGGTGTGGAACGAGGCCAACCTGTCGGTGTTCTGGTCCGGCACACCGGAGGAGTTCTGGCGGCTGTACGACGTCACCGCGCGGGCGGTCAAAGAGGTCGATCCGGCGATCCGGGTGGGCGGCCCGGCGTCCGCCGCGGTCGGCTGGATCGACCGGCAGCTGGCCACCACCGCGCCGCTGGACTTCCTCACCACGCACATCTACGGCAGCCCGCCGCTCGACCTGCGCGAGCTGGCGCAGGCGCACGGTCGGCCCGAGCTGGAGACAGTGTGGACGGAGTGGGGCGTCACCGCGCAGCACGGCAGCCAGATCAACGACACCGTCTTCGCCGCGACGTTCCTGTTGCGCGGCATGCGGTCGGCCAGCCGGCGGGTGGCCGGCCTCGCCCCCTGGGTCGCCTCCGACCACTTCGAGGAGCTGGGTCGTCCGCCCCGCCTGCTGCACGGCGGCTTCGGCCTGCTCACCGTGGGCAACCTGGCCAAGCCCAAGTTCTGGGCGCTGGCGCTGGCCGAGCGGCTCGGGGACACCGAGCTGCCGGTGCAACTGACCGGCGACGGCGCGGGCAGCCTGGTCGAGGCCTGGGCCGCGCGGCAGGCCGACGGCACCGTCGGCGTGTTGCTGTGGAACGGCACCCTCGACCACGCCAGGGCCGGCGGATGGTCGCTGCTGGATCGCCGGGTCATGGTGCGCGTCACCGGCTTGGCCGACGGCGAGTACGAACTGCGGCATTGGCGTGTCGACGAGCATCATTCGAACATCGCCGCGACGTGGCGCGCCATCGCGGGCGACCGAGACTGGCCGGACGAGCCGGGCTGGCGGGCGCTCGCCGAGGCCGACCGGGTGCAGGAGCTGGTGCCGCCGCGGCGGGTGTCGGCGTCGGCCGGGGCGGTCGAGGACGCCTTCGACCTGCCCAACCCGGGCATTTCCTACCTCGAGTTGCGCCGGCGGTGAAGCGCGTACGCATTTACATCTCTTTACCTGGCGGCTATGCTGGGAGCGCTCCCACCTCACCCGAGGAGTTCCCATGCCGACCGCCCGTGCCCGGCGCCATTGGCTGGCCGCCGTCGCCGCGCTGCTCACCCTCGTCGCCGCGGCGCTCGTCGCGGTCACCCCGGGCGCCCGGGCGGCAGACCCGCGC
>JADGHA010000649.1 GCA_019689695.1 Micromonosporaceae bacterium
GAACCGCGCCGCCGCGCCCGCGCCGCGCACCCCCACGGTCGATTTCGCGGTCGTCTCCAGCCGCCCCGACCGCACCCGCACCGTGAAGGCCCGGCCCGTGGGCGCGTCCGCGGCCACGGCCACCCGCAGGAAGATCGCGGTCACCTCCCCCGCGGCGAGCGGCCCCCGCGCGCAGCGCACCAAGCGGCCCGACGCCGCACACGACCAGCCGTCGCCCGTGGTCGGGGCGCGTTTTGTCCGCCCGCTCCCCGCAGGCCCGTCGTCCGCGCGCCCTTGACCGGCGCCGCCGCCTGTCGTGTCCTTCTCCCGGACGCCGTCGTCCCGCCCCACGGCGTCCGGCCTCGCCGCGCGGCCCCGGCCCCCGTCGTGCTTCAGGTAGCGGACGCCGGGCGGAAGCGTCACCGTCGCGGTGATGTCTTCGGTGGCCGCGTCACCCGTGTTGCGCAGCCGTACGGCGACGAGCCCGGACTGGCCGCGCAGCAGGGCGCCGAGCGGATCGACGGCGACGGCGAGCGCCCCTTCCGCGTCCGTCCCGCGCACCGTGGCCTGCCGCGCCCCGCCGCGTCCCGCCGATCGCGCGTGCGCACGACCGTGATCCTCGGGGCGGTGCCGCGCGTCGCCCGGCCCGGCGTGCGGAGCGTGCCCGGTGGCCGGTCGGCCGGCCTGCGGCTCGCGCCGCGCACCGGCCGCCGCCGACGTCTGCCGCACCCCGGAATGCCCGCTGCTGCGCGCCCGGGCATGCTCATGCCGCTCCTGGGAGAGGTGGCGGGAGAGCTGGCCTCGCACCCGTTGCCGCTCCGGAGTCGTGCCGCCCGAGGTGTCCGCACGGCGCGAGCCCTGCTCGCCGGCGAGGGCCGCGACCATGACCGGCTCGCTTGCCGGGCGACCGTCCACTCGTCCCCGTCCGGCACCGGTGAGACGGTCGCTTTCCCGGCCGGTATGCGCTGCGCCGCCACGGCCCGCGGCACCGGAGACCGCGGGTCGTCCGTTGCCCCGGCGTGGCTCGGGGCGATCCTTCTCCACCTGGCCGAAGCCGGGAAGCGACCTCGTGGTGTCGCGTGCCGTGTCTTTCCGGGCCGTGTCCTTCTGCACCGTGTCCGTCTGAGCCGTGTCCCCCTGGCCGGGGTCGGCACCTGGCGTGACCTTGCCGGTGATCTCGGGCATGCCGAGGGCGATTCCCTCCGGACCGGCGGTCGCCGGACCATCCGCCGGTACGCTCGCGGCCGGACCGGAGTGCGGCGCGCTCGGTGGGCCGGGTTTCGTGGTCTCCGCCGCGTGGCCGATGGCGCCGCGCGAGTGCGAGGCGGCGCCGCCGGTGGACCGCGGACCCTCCAGGGCCCGCGTTCCATCCCCGGAGCCACCCGCGGGAAGCATGCCCGCCGGCTGGGCGACGAGCAGGAAGGCGGCGGTCGCGAGACCGGCCACGGCGATGCCTCCCAGCAACGCGCGCTGCGGCGTCGGCACGCTCCGCACCAATGCGGACAACCGCGCCGGCACCGCCGCCATCCGGGCGACCACCGCACGCGCCATCGCGCCCGCCCTCGCGCAGGCGAGCCGGACCGGCCCCCACACCCGGGCGGCCACCACCCGCAGGGCCGGGCCCGCCTTCGCCCACGCCACTGTGGCCCTTCTCAAGACAGGCCGGCGCGCCCGGGCGGCCATCACACGCAGGGCCGGGCCCGCCTTCGCCCACGCGCGCCGGGGCGCCGACCGCACCCGGCCGCATGCCGCCAGGAGCAGCGGGGCCGCCCATCGGCGTGCCCGCCCGGCCGGCTCCGCCGGGCCCCGCGGAACGTTCCCGGTGTTTCCGCGGCTCGTCAGCGCTTTCATGTGGTGGCGGACCGCCTTCAGCCGTGCCCGGGCCCTGCCGCCCACCCTGGCGACCACGCCACCGGCCACCCTGCCGTTCGGCCCGTGCCCGCCGGTGCCGCTCGTCACGCCGCCGTACGACCGCGAGCCCGCGCCGGCCAGGTCGGCGAGGTAGTCGTCCACGGCCGGCCCGGCGACGAGC